>CALZMY010000116.1 GCA_945788675.1 uncultured Gammaproteobacteria bacterium
CCACCTCAGGCACGATTGACCTCAGCGCTCATGCGTGGCAAATTCGTGCTACCAGGGGGATAAAAAAAATCCCGGCCAAGGACTTTCAGCGGACATTTACCATTAAGCTCAAATAAGTCTCCAGCCATACTTAGGAGAATCACATGACGAAGAGTAACGATCAACAAGCCGATCAGAAGCACATCACTAACCTGACAGGCTTTCTCAAGGATGTTATGCGCCTCGCCATCTACGCCGTTGAGAGTGGTAGTCTGCCCGAAGATATACATATGGATGAGCTGTATCGCATGTGGGATACCAAGGTCACACAGAAACATGCGCTCAGCGACGACGACGTTGCTTATCTGCAAAAGTGCTACCTGATACTAAGCAGGCAACTTGCACCCACAACGGCGATCAGTCTGCGTGCTACTGAATGTAAAAATGCACGTAGCAGCAAAGACTACATGAATACCGATGCCGGCAAACATGTCCGCAATATGTGGTTCGCCTCATTTATTGCACTTGCAATGATCATCTTGATGAATTTCTACCAATATATATTTGAGTTTAATGCTTCGACATGGGCGACCGAAGACGCCAGCCTGTTCAGTAAAGCCACTTATCTATATTCACTGGTCACTACGCTGACACCTTTTATGTATGGTGCTTTTGGCGCCTCTATCTTTTTATTACGCCAGGCAGAGACTCAACTCAGAGAGCGCACTTTTGACCCGAGACAGCTGCCCGAGTTCCGCAACCGCCTCGTACTCGGCACATTGAGCGGCGGTGTCATCGTCCTGCTATACAGCAGTGGTGGTATTACAGAGACCTATGTAAAGATCACCGAGGCCGCCCTCGGTTTTATCGGAGGCTATAGCATCGACCTGCTCTTCGCACTGCTTGATCGCGTTGTCGACGCCCTCAAGCCAGAGGAAAAAAGAAGCACCTGTACTCCTGTCACACGCGCACCAACATTCTCACGCCCACAAAACAGGGCACAGCCCACACAAAGTACACAACGGGAGAAGGAAGAAAAAGAAACGACGCCACAGCTAGTCCCTGTCACCACCAAGGAGAGCGATAGCGTCGGCTAAGCACTCAACCTTGATCAGGGTCGAGCTGTCCACTGCATAACTGCAGTGGGCGTGTTAGCGAGGAACCGCTAGGCGCGGCGCCAGCGGCTTCCCCCGGCACCATCTTCAACGATGACCCCCTGGGCCAGCAATTCATCACGAATACGGTCTGCTTCGCCCCACTCCTTCGCCTCCCTGGCATCAAGACGTTGCTGAATCAGCGCCTCAATCTGCTCATCATTCAGTCCGTCATCATCTGCGTCACCCTTCAAAAAGGCTTCCGCGTCCCCCTGCAAAAGACCAATGACCCCAGCCAGATAACGAAGATTACCGGCCAGTTGTGAGGTCAGTTGTTCCTCTTTATCTGCCCGCGCACGATTCAATGCTGTAGCGATCTCAAACAGTACCGCCAACGCCTCAGGGGTGTTGAAATCATCGTCCATCGCATCACGAAATCGTTGTTGATATTCACCACCATCAGTCACTGGTGCCGCATCGACACCACGTAGCGCCGTATAAAAACGTTCCAGCGCCAACTTTGCACCATCGAGGTTCTGATCGGCATAGTTCAACGGACTGCGGTAGTGACTGGCAAGGATAAAATAACGGATCACCTCAGGTGCGTATTCCTTCAACACCTCACGTAACGTGAAGAAATTCCCCAGCGATTTTGACATCTTCTCTTCGTTGATCTGCACAAAGCCGTTGTGAATCCAGTAGTTCACAAATTTACAGCCGGTCGCCGCCTCACTCTGTGCAATCTCGTTTTCGTGGTGCGGGAACTGTAGATCGAGTCCGCCACCATGGATATCGAAGTGGTCACCGAGGCAGTGGGTCGCCATCGCGGAACATTCGATATGCCACCCCGGTCGCCCTTTACCCCATGGCGAGTCCCAGCTCGGTTCGTCAGGTTTAGCCGCTTTCCACAATACAAAGTCGAGTGGGTCATCCTTTGCTCCCACCACATCGACACGCTCGCCGGCACGCAGCTCTTGGGTACGTTTACCCGACAATTGCCCATAAGACTCAAAGCGACTGACATCATAGTAAACATCACCAGTCTTACCGGCATAGGCATAGCCCTTGTCAACCAGCGTCGCGATCATCTGGATGATCTGCTCCATTGACGTGGTGGCACACGGTTCCATATCCGGGGGTAACACCCCCAGTGCGGCCGCATCTTCACGCATCGCTGCGATAAAACGCGCCGTCAGGGCATCGATCGACTCATCATTTTCATGGGCGCGAGTGATGATTTTATCGTCAATATCGGTGATGTTACGCACATATGTCAGCGCATAGCCGCTTTCACGCAGATAGCGCGCGATCACATCAAACACCACCAGCACCCGCGCATGGCCAACGTGGCAATAGTCATAGACCGTCATACCGCAGACATACATCCTCACCTTGCCAGGCTCAATCGGGATAAAGCGTTCTTTTTGTTTTTTAAGGGTATTGTAAATCTGCAACATAATGAAAATTCTTGATTAATTAACAGGCTATCAAATGACAGGTCGGCCATTATACGCATATCAGCGCCCACAGACAGCCCGAATAAATGCGAGGAACGCATCTTGCATTTCAAACCACTGACAATTTATTTCGCCACTAATTTGACATAAAACCGTCTCAACCGCACAAAAAGCAACGTGAAAAAATCATAAAAAATATGAATAGCTGTTTGATATGAAAATAAAAAATAGACTGATCGTCGGCACGATACTATTTACCACACTACTACTATTGGTGACTGCCGCAGTACTGAATATGGCTGACAACGACAATCATCAAACAGTGGCACAACAATCGCTGCAAAACAGCCTTATTTCGATACGTGACCTGCAAAAATTACGTCTTGAGGACTATTTCACAACGATTCGGCACCAGCTGGTCACGCGCGCCAATGACCTCATGATTATTGACGCAGCACGCGAGTTTAACCGCGCATTCAAGCAATATGACAGCCAGCTCGACAAAATCCGGGGCGCCTACCGCCCCACCGTTGCCCGTTACTACCAGGAATTTTCCACTCAATACGCTCAGCATAACAGCGGCACCAGGGTCGCCACGGCCAGTTTACATAACACACTCGACAACGAGACACTTGCCCTGCAGTACACATTCCTGGCAGCTTCCCAAAACCGAAATGAATCAGAGCTTCTATTAAAAGGGACTGAATATGGGCAGACACACCAGAAATTCCATCCTCATCTTGAAACATTCACCGATCACTTTGAATATGCAAATCTCTTTTTAATTGATAGTAAAAGTGGAAAGATTGTCTATTCGGTCAATAAGCAGATCGATTTTGCCACTTCACTGATTGATGGTCCCCATAAAAACTCTGCGCTCGCCCAGGCCTTTGTGCAGGCCAACCGGGCAACAGAACCAGGCAATATATCAACCGTCGACTTCACTCCATATACAGCAGATTTTGCACAACCTGCGGCCTTTATCGCCAGCGCTATTTTTACCGATAATGAAAAAATCGGCGTACTGGTATTCCAGCTCTCACAGGCTCGAATCAGTGCCATCATGAATTATAATGAACAATCCGTTGTTACCAGAGTTAGCAAAGCATCAAGGTTAAGTCAGCAACCACTCAGCCTGCCTGATGGCAACCCCATCAAAGCCACACCAGATAAGGGTGCATCAAAGCTGCTTTCACCCTCTGTAGCGCTCGCCATTCCCGGCCTGGAGTGGTTCATCATGAGCGAAATTGATAGTAATGAAAGTGTTGCAGATGGTGTCGATTTGACAGATGAGTTTATGTTGCTGGCCCTCATATTTGTCATTATGACACTCTCGTTTTCTTTGTTAACCGCCAAGGCATATTCCAGGACCATTATTAATCCTGTTAAATCCCTGAGAGATTATATTGAAGGAAACTGTCAGGATGCAGCAAAGATACAACAGATACATATTTCAGGTGAAGATGAAATCGTATCGTTAGTGGAGAGTGTGAGCAGGTTACAGCAACGGTTTCACCATTTTCTGTCGAAAATCGAACAGGCATCAATCCAGTTATCCGATAAAACAAATGACATGCTTACCATACCATATAACATTGATATTCATCCGCCACAGATGGAAAACCCCATGGTTATTGATGCACTGGAAAAGCTGTCAATAACAACACAACAGACTTACCAAAACAGAGAAGCGGCGAATAAAGCGACACAGCAGACACACCACGCGCTGAATGAGGGACAGACTGCCATCAGTCAAACCATCGATGGCATTCAGCACCTTGAAAATGAAGTTAACGAGAGTGTACAGGCGATTAGCGATCTGAAAGAAGAGAGCGAACAAGTGGCTGTGATTGCTAATTCTATTAAAGCGATTGCTGAACAAACCAACCTCCTCGCCCTAAATGCCTCCATCGAGGCGGCACGCGCCGGCGATCACGGCCGGGGGTTTTCGGTTGTTGCCGATGAAGTCAGGTCCCTGGCGCAACGGACACAGCAATCAACCAGTGAGATTAATGAAATGGTCACCAACATTCATCACAAGACCGCCCATGCCGCAACGGTACTGGGGCGTAGTCGTGATCTGGCAAGTGAAAGTGAAAAACTTGTCGATAATGCCAAAGCTTCGCTAGCGGTCGCCACGACTGAAGTCGAAGCGATAAGCAGAATAAATCAGAAGATGACAGATTCAAGCGACACGCAGATGACGATCATCAACGACATTAGTAAAAGCCGCATCGATCCAGCAGATGCATCGTCACATCTTATCGCTGATAGCGAAGCCACGGCCAGCCTTCACACAGAGCTTAATATATTGGCAGACGAACTCCAGCAAGCGGTAAAGCAGTTCAAGGCAACGGTTTGAAACATGAGGTTAATACGGGTTAATTGCAGTCGCACACGCTCCAGCGCAGAAACTCGCGCGTCTCGATGCATTGCGGTTGGGTAAAAAGCTGCTTGCTCTCACCCTGCTCGATCACACGTCCATCGCACATAAAGATCGTGCTTCCTTCAAGTCGCTGCGCCTGCTCAAGATCATGAGTCACGCATAGCAATGGCGTCTCCTTAGCCAGTTGCTGCATCGATTGCTCGATCAGCTGTTTTGATCTTGGATCGAGCGACGCGGTCGGCTCGTCGAGCAACAATATTCCTGGTTTTATCGCCACTGCCCTTGCGATACAGAGGCGCTGTTGTTGGCCCACAGAGAGGGTTACTGCGGGTGCATCGAGTCGATCCTTCACCTCATCCCACAACGCCGCCTGTTGTAGCGATTTTTCGACCAGTTCATCGGCACGACGACGTTGACGCCAGCCATGAATACCAAAACAGACATTGGCGCGAATCGAGGCATTGAAGACCACCGGTTTCTGTGCGATCAACCCAACATGGCGACGCAGTTGATCCCAACCACCATGCCACTGACGGGTGCTAGCCCCAGCGACTGAAATCGTGCCCGACCACTGCGTCAGCAATCCATTCAGACAGCGTAACAGAGAACTTTTGCCGGCACCTGATGGGCCTATTACTGAGGTCACACCACTCGTTGGTAGCGAAAAACTGACCCCATGTAATATCACCTTGCCATCAAGCTGCAACCCAAGGCTCTCTACCTGCAGTGCTGCCGCCTCTATATTTGACGACGGCTTCTCCGGCGATTGCTGCGAGGCTTGCAAAAAATCCGCCGCTGTAAGATCAGCTACCATTAATGTTCTCCCAGTTTGTGTAACAGTCGTGCCAGTAATCCTAATGATGCTACCAATAATACTAAAACCGCCGCACTGCCCCACGCGATACTGATCACCTGAGGATCGTTACCCTCTTGTGCAAGATAGAATATATGCGTCTGCAAGGTAGTAACAGGTGAAAACAGTGAATCCGGCCAGACCACACCAGAAAATACTGTCGCCGTAAACATAATAGGGGCCGTTTCACTCAACGCGCGCGCCATCGCCAACAGCAATCCTGTCAAAAGATTGAGCCAGCTACGCGGTAACCATAAACGCCAGATAATCGTACCGCTACCAAGCCCCAATGCCATACCTGCTTCAGTATAATCCAGCGGAATACGCTCAAGTGTTGCTAGTGTATTCAATACCAGCAGTGGCAACACCACCAGTGCCAATACCACCGCGCCACTGATGAGTGAAATCCCCCATGCAAACAGGTTAACCAGCACCACCAGTCCACACAAACCAAACACGATAGGCGGGATCCCCTGCAACATATTGAACATTGCGGTCAATAATCGTTGTTGCCGAGGTGATGCATACGTACGGTAAAAAAGCGCTGTGCCCAGGGCAAACGGTGCGGCGATTACACACGCCATGACTGCCAGTAACAGGGAACCGAGCAGCTGCGCAAATATTCCATCAGTGATACCAAAACCCGCACCGTCAGCAGTGCCAACGATAAATCCCCAGTCGAGTACCGGCGCTGCCTGCCAAAAGATATAACAGAGCACTATCGCAGGGATTAATAAAGCAGGCACCGCTAGTAACCACACAATACTTTTACTTATAGTGTCACGATATAGTAGCCGCTGTGCATTCATACTGCCGCCGCCTTACGATGTGTCAACAGTGAAATAGCGGCCGCAATCATTGCCAACATCAAACCACAAAACAGTAATGCCGCCCAGTGCAGTGAAGCAACACTCGCTTCCGCCATCTCGCGCCCGATACGCGACGTCAATGTCTGCGCGGGTTGCAGGAAATTATAGAACGGCTCAGGGATGCGATCGATTGAACCTACCACCAGCATCACTGCAACAGTCTCACCCATCGCACGCCCAGTGGCCAGTAGTGCTGCGACACGAATGCCCGGCCATGCCTGCGGTAGTAACACCCGCCACAATGTGGCATCCCAACCGATACCAAGACACTTTACCGCTTCACGTTGCGACTGTCGTACAGCGCGTATTGCATCCTCGGAGAGCACCATAATTGTCGGTAGAATCATTAAAGCGAGTAGCAGACCAGCCGCCAGTAGCGTCCGACCGGTCAATAGATTGAGCTGTGACTCCAGCAGTGGTAACAGTAGCCATATGCCCAATAGCCCATAGACCACTGACGGCACACCTGCCATCAACTCCATCGCAAAGCGTACAGTACTACGCACTCGTTGTGGCAGTAACTCCGCACATAAAATCGCGGCGGCAACACCACAGGGCAGCGCTATCAAAAGTGCCAACGTAACCGACCAGAGCGTACCGATTAATGCTGGCAGCATGCCATACAGTGATTCAAAGGGGTACCATTCGGTACCCACAATAAATGCTGCGCCCTGTTGTTGAATTAACGGCCAACTACTTTGTAGTAAGAAACCCAGCACCACTACAATCGTCATTGAAGACAACAGTGCCGATGCGGACAACCACCATTTCAAGACCATACGACTATCTCACCGGATGAAAACCAACCGCCTGTACAATCATCCGTCCCTGATCTGAACGCAGAAAATCGACAAAGCCTCTGACATCATCACTGCTATTCTTCGGCACCAGAATATTGAGATCACGTTTTATCGCGTAACGGCCTGATGCAACATTTTCGGCTGTAGGCAGAATCGCATTTTCACCATCACCCACTGCAACAGCGCGTACACGATCGTTCAACCAGGCATTTGAGAGCATACCAATCGCCTGATCACTACGCGAAATCACCGCCTGCTCTTCATTATTTGAACCGGTAATGATCGTAGCACCCGGAGCACGCGCCCTTGCACTCCCCAGCACCACACTGGAAAAGACATGGCGTGTACCGCGGGAGGCCTCTTTATCGATCACCAGAATTGGGGCATCAAGCCCGCCAAGCTCACGCCAGTTGCGTATCTCGCCACGATAAATCGCTGCGATCTGTGGCAATGAAAGACGCTGGATGCCACTTTCATAAACTGCTTTCGAAACGGCAACAGCCACCGCATCACGCGCTACGGGGATCACATCTGTAGTGGTATGCAGGCGTTGCGCTTCACTGTCACTCAATGGGCGTGACGCCATGCCGATATTGATAATGCCATGTTCAATATTAGCAACACCCACACCAGAACCGCCACCAGAGACCGTCAGGCTCAAACCTGGCTGGATGACACGATATTGTTTCGCCGCCTCAGCGACAATAGGTAACACTGTCGTAGAACCCGCAACTTTAATAGTAGCCGTGGCTGCGTGCAGTGGCCCCGCCAGTGATACTCCAAACAGCAACATAGATAACCAACACCGAAACATACTTCCCCCTTTGACTAAAACTACCAAAGCCAGTAGTCGATTTGATGGTAGTCGTTTCAGTTGCCGCCCCCTTACAGAGGATTCAATATCAACAAGCTATTTATTCTGGATTACATTTTCATCAATTCAAATCCACAGCATATTTCCGTAACGTCTCCAATGGCACCACCTCTAACGCTTTTTTGTGCGTACGTGTCAAAAAGATCTTCGGCGCCATCCCTTCGTTATAGGCTTCTAGCCAGCGAGGCGCGCACAGGCACCAGCTGTCCCCCGCCTTCAATCCTTTGAAGCCATGTTCGGGCATCGGTGTTGAAAGATCGTTCCCCTTAAATCGAGAATATTCCAGGAACTCGGTCGACATCTGCACACATACAGTATGAGACCCAAAATCGAGTTCACTGGTATTACAACAGCCATCGCGAAAAAATCCGGTAACCGGATCCTCGCCACATAACACCAGCGGCTCGTCAAAAACGTTCACAGATGGTTCAATCTCTACATCACTCATTTTATCTTCCTAAAATCACTTTTAAACAGGCCATCATAACGAAGTTATTTACTGACGTTAAGCGGCAATCAATATAGCCCTGTAAATCATAAGATAGTACTATCTCACAGATAAACGACAAAATAGAACAAGAGATACTTCAATGGATAAAAATAAACTGGCGCACTCAAATAGCAAAGGGCTACAGCGACTAAAAGAGCTATGGCCAGAATTGACGCTTTTCGAACGTTTCGAGTACGTTATCACACTGATTGTCAGTCTTGTGCTTGCACTGATCATTGTGGTCGCTCTGCTGCGCTTACTTGACAACGTCTATGAGATGGCAACATCACAATTAAGCGGTGCGGTCGACTATAAGATGTTCCAGGTCACCTTCGGCATGTTGCTGACGCTGTTGATTGCCCTCGAATTTCGCAACTCCATTGATGCGATCCTTGAAGGGAGAGGCCTGTTGGTACAGGTCAGGATCGTGGTACTGATTGCTATTATTGCATTAGCCAGAAAATTTCTGGTGATGGATCCCAAAGACTTTGAGGCAATGATGATCGCATCATATGCTCTGGTGACACTGGCACTCGGTATCGTCTACTGGTTGCTGTCAAAAAAGCAGGCGTTATAACGTCGGCAGGAATTCATCCGCCAATCGGTAGCGACGCTGCTTACCGCTCAATGGGCACTCAAAGGCTAGATAACAGGCAGTAAGTTGCAGATCCTCAGTATCCATTGCGCCATCGTCACCACTGCCATAGAGACGGTCTCCCACCACCGCATAACCAGTCTGTGACAGATGACGCCTTATCTGGTGTTTACGCCCCGTCTCAATATGCACCGATAGCAACGAGCGCTGTTGCTGTTCATCATAGGCAAGGCGCGTGACATTCGA
>CALZMY010000117.1 GCA_945788675.1 uncultured Gammaproteobacteria bacterium
CTAAACAATAGAGTTGCCATTGTTCCTGGACTTTCGCTTTGCCTCGTAGGCTAAATCGATTCAACCCTTTGTTGCTGCCGATGTTGGCGAACACGGGTTCAACGACTGACATACGGTGGCTGTAGATATGTTTTCCTTTATCGCTATCAACCCGCGCCTTCATCCAGTCGGTATATTTATTGTTTTATTGCTTTTTATTGTTGGGTGTCCTTTTTATTTTTATTTCTTTTTATTGGGGTGTCCTTTTTATTGGCGAACGTAGATACTATTAAGCGTCCGCTTGCTGGCATTGCGAATGGCTGGAATGGATTGACTATTCAGCGTTGGTTATAAAATGGAGATGAGTCATGGACAGTTTTTTTGAAAGTCATCTTGATGTAATCGACCTGATATATGGTCTGGCATTTTTCGTGCTAGGTATCGTCGTGTTCGTGCTGCCGAAGCGCGATGGCTCTCTGAGCTTTGCCCAGCACCTCGGTTGGCTGGCAGCCTTCGGCATGCTTCATGGCTTGCTGGCGTTCACTGATGGCGCTGGGCTGCACTCTACCACTGCGTGGCTAGATGTGTTGAGAAGCCTGTTGTTGATCAGCTCCTTTATCGCCTTGTTGGAGTTTGGGCGTCGTGCCTGGAACGCATCCGGGTTTCATTTCAGGTTATCTGCCGCGTGGCTCTATCTCCTGCTAGGGTTGAGTGTCATGTTTTCCACACTGTGGATGAGCAATCCAATGGTCGGTCTGTCCGCAGGCATGCATTTTTTTGTTGGGGCGCCTGGCGCTCTGTTATCAGCCCTTGCGCTGATAATGATGCTAAAAAGACTAAAACAAACCGACAATGCGATCGCGCCATGGCTGATGTTGGCCGCACTGTCGCTGTTAATTTATGCTGTGTTGTCGCTATTTATTCCTTTTGCTGACCCACAGTTACCGCTGCTGCCAACCACAGCGGACTTTTTCTTACTGACCGGCCTCCCGGTGCAATTTTTCCGTGCCTTATGCGCGATACTGGCTGCGGTCGCCTTTGTCATGATCATCCGCCACGCTGGCGAGCGGAATGTGCAGGCGCTTATCAACGAAGCTGTATTGCGAGAAAGTGAAGCGAAATACCGGACCCTCTTCGAGATGTCCCAGGATGCCATCGTCACGCTGGATGAAACAGGCTTTATCGATTGTAACGAGGCCGCCGTCCGTATGTTCGGCTTTAACGACAAGGCGGAACTATTGAGCAAATCGCCGGACGAGATTTCATCAATTCATCAGATCGATAGGGCTGATCCTGCAAGTGCGGTGAAATCCCGAATCAAGAAAGCCTACCAGGAAGGTCGAAATCTATTCGAGTGGATGTATCTGCGCAATGATGGGAAGGCATTCCCTGCAGAAGTATTGCAGACGCCCATGCCATTGCTTGGACCGGGGGTGATTCAGTCGATCATTCGCGATATCTCTGAACGCAAACAGTCGGAAGAACTGGCGCAACAATTTGGTAATTTACTACAAGCCTCGTTTAACGAAATCTACCTGTTCGATGCCGACAAGTTGCATTTCATTCAGGCGAGCGAAGGCGCGCAGAAAAACCTGGGTTACTCGTTAAATGAAATGAGACAGCTTACACCGGTGGATATTAAACCAGCGTTTACACAAGAAAAATTCGAACAGATGATGGCCTCATTGCGAAACGGGGAAAAACAATTACTGTCTTTTGAGACCATACATCAGCGCAAGGATGGCACGACTTACCCGGTGGAAGTTCGCGTACAGTTCATGCAGAAACATGTGCCTATATTCATGGCGATCATTCAGGATGTCACCGAACGCCAGCAAACTGAAGCCGCGCTACGCGAGAGTGAGGAGTATAATCGCACCCTGTTTGAGAGCTCTCCGATCGGTCTGGCACTGTCGCGGTTGGATGGCACGCTGGTGGACATCAACCCGGCTTTTGCCAATATTATCGGGCGTACGGTTGAAGAAACGAAGGGGCTGAACTATTGGGAAATAACCCCTGAGTCCTATGCGGAGCATGAGCAGGAACAGCTGCATCAACTGGAGGTTTCTGGGCGTTATGGGCCCTACGAGAAGGAATACCTTCACAAAGATGGTCACCTTGTCGCTGTTCGGCTGTCTGGTCTGATTATTAATCGAAAATCTGAGCAATACATCTGGTCATCGGTTGAAGATGTCACCAGGAAAAGGCAATCTGAAGAATTGATCTGGAAACAGGCCAACTTCGATGAACTGACTGGCCTGCCCAATCGCAGCATGTTCCGTGATCGCATGAACGTGGAGATTTCACGAGCAGCACGTTCCAATTTAAACTTGGCACTGTTTTTAATTGATCTCGACGATTTTAAGGAGGTCAACGATACTCTGGGGCATGACATCGGCGATATTCTGCTGAAAGAAGCATCACAGCGGATACGGACTTGTGTTCGCGCCATGGATACGGTGTCTCGGCTAGGGGGGGATGAGTTTACTGTCATCATTTCCGAAGTGCCGGATACCGCGCACATTGAAGATCTTGCTCAGAAGCTCATTGACCAATTGTCTTCCCCATATCATCTGGACACAGATACAGTCCATGTATCGGCCTCTATCGGCATTAGTCTGTGCCCAGGGGACGCGC
This sequence comes from uncultured Gammaproteobacteria bacterium, assembly GCA_945788675.1. Classification (GTDB taxonomy): domain Bacteria; phylum Pseudomonadota; class Gammaproteobacteria; order SZUA-140; family SZUA-140; genus SZUA-76. The sequence continues at coordinate 2,617 of CALZMY010000117.1, forward strand.
AGGATGGTGACACGCTGATGAAAAATGCAGATCAGGCGATGTATGCGGCCAAAAACCAGGGCCGTAATCGCTATAGTTTTTTCACGGCAGGTATGCAGGAGGAAGCACAAACCAGAATGAAGCTGAGTAACGAGCTTCGCCTGGCGCTGGAACGACAAGAATTTATCTTGCACTACCAGCCTCAGATCAACATGGAAACAGGCAGGGTGACAGGGTTAGAGGCGTTAGTACGCTGGCAGCACCCCACCAGAGGGTTGATTCCACCAGGGATATTCATTCCCCTTGCAGAGAGTACCGGATTGATCATGCCGTTGGGCGAGTGGGTAATGGACACGGCTTATCGTCAACTCAAACAATGGCTCGACCAGGGTTTGAATGATATAAGCATGTCCGTGAACCTGTCAGCGCGACAGTTCCATAAGGAAAAACTCACAGCAAACATCGCCAAATTACTGGAAGAAACTGGGCTACCCCCTGCTTGCCTGGAGCTGGAAATAACTGAAAGCGTCGCCATGGCAGACCCCATAAAGAATGCCAGAACCTTGTCGGAATTACGTGACATCGGGGTGACATTGGCGATGGATGACTTCGGAACAGGCCATTCTTCGCTAAGGTATCTCAAGGAGTTCCCCTTTACTAGCCTGAAACTGGATCGCTCATTTATTATGAACATCGAAACAGAGCCCAATGACGCCGTTATCGTTGCCGCTGCGATCAACCTTGCGCATGATTTGGGGCTGCATATTGTAGCGGAAGGGGTAGAAGAGGAGAAGCAGGTAGATTATCTGGCTCGCCTGAATTGTGACGCTATCCAGGGGTTTTACTACTGCAAACCGATGGCTGCCGATAAAGCAGAGGTATATATACGCGAACGAAATATCTTGTCAAGTCGTTTGCGCAGTACTGAAATGCCTTCGATTGATGTGCTTGTGATTGACGATGATGTGTTGCTTTGTAAATTCATCGCCAGCGTATTTACAGAACTCGGACATACACCGATGATTGAGACGGATCCTGTTTATGGACTGGAAAGGCTGCGCCAGCAACCTGAAAAATATGATCTGTTCCTTGTCGACATGCTGATGCCCAAGATATCTGGAATAGATCTGATAAAGGGCATACGTGAATGTTGCAGGGAAGCCCCCATTATTGTGATTACGGCATTTAAATATGATCATGTGCGTAAGGCATTAAAGCCCATTGAAAAGGAATGTGGCCTTATTCCTGGGATCAATTACTTCGTGATAGAAAAGCCACTGTCAGCAGAGGCGATATCGAACATTACCAATAAACTATTTATGCGCCAAAATCTTGCCCGTTAAATGAGTTCTCGGAAGTATCCTTTGATAGGTGGTTTTTCATTTTTATGGTACTTTTGCTAACTTGCGCTACGGATTATAATTTCACTGAAAATAGCGTGTGAGCCGTGGAACTCACTCGCCGTTGTACATGCGGGGCGTAGTGATTTTCATTATGGTTAAAGGATGTTTAGCACCAGCTTGCTTCATCCTGAGGATGTTTTAAAAGTTCTGCGATATTAGTGTGAATCACTCGATAACCAATATTTCCATATAAAACCTGGCGGCCGCCATCAATTATGAAAGAGGGGCTACCCTTAACCTTAATGTTATTTTAGAGTAGAGCAAGAGTAGAGGGTCTTGCAAAAACACATATCGAATCACGACTATTTACTCTTTGACTCTAGCCATTTTACCGCTCGACTAACCGTAGCATAGTGGACATTAAACTCCTCTGCCATTTCCTTCATGGTATAGTTCCCCGTGAAATAAACACTCACCATGCTTTCCTTCGGATTTTTGAA
>CALZMY010000118.1 GCA_945788675.1 uncultured Gammaproteobacteria bacterium
AGATACATAAATCGATTTTATCAATTATTAATAATTTTACAATCAATTGGATCGAATTATTGCAGATTGCTACGATTGCTTCACCACATTGAGATAACCACTGGAGAGACACCATGACTGATAAAGCAATATCACAAACCGTTAAAAATCTGGAGGCCGCATTCGCTGGCGAATCGATGGCCAACCGCAAGTATCTGTTCTTCGCGCGCCGTTGCCGCGAACTGGGTGCAAATGAGGTGGCCGAGGTGTTTGAACACACTGCCGCCCAGGAGACTGAACACGCTCTGGCACATCTTGAGTTGCTCTACCCAGCCGATACCCTCAGTGTTGAAAAGATGCTTGAGATGGCGATTGAAGGCGAGACCTATGAATATACAGAGATGTACCCCGCCTTTCGCCATACTGCACTGGAAGAGAAAGAACACGCAGCGGTCAGCGAAATCGATGAACAGATCGAGGAGTCAAAAGAGCATGCGGAACGCTTTACAAAGACCCTTGAGATTGCGGAAAAAAGGTTTGCCGCGCTGACCAAAATAGAGCAGAGACACGCGAACAAATATCGTAATACACTAGAGCAGTTTTCGTCGTAAATAAATACGCGATTCAGCAGGTTTATTGCATCAATATAATTAGGAGAGTAAAGATGAAGAAGTGGAAATGTATTATTTGCGGATTTGTGTACGACGAGGCAGAAGGCCTCCCTGCTGAAGGGATTGCCCCTGGCACGCGCTGGGAAGATATTCCTGACAGCTGGGAATGTCCCGAGTGCGGCGCAGGAAAAGATGATTTTGAGATGAGCGAGGTCTAAGCCGTGACTCGACCAGAGGCACTTGTCATTATCGGAAGCGGTCTCGCGGGCTATACTTTAGCCCGCGAGTTTCGCAAGCTCGATCAAACCACTGCGTTAACGGTGATCACTAGCGATGATGGCGCCTTCTATTCAAAGCCGATGCTCTCCAACGCATTGAGCAAGGGTAAAGAAGCGGCACAACTCGCCACATCGACAGCTGATGAGATGGCCGCCACGCTTAATGCGACCATCATGAATCACACCAACGTTTCTGCGATCGATGCAGAGCGTCGCATGGTGACGACATCAAACGGCGATGTCGCCTACCACGCTTTAGTACTCGCCTGCGGCGCGGTCCCGATCCGACCTCCCATGGATGGCGATGCTACTGATGAGGTTTTATCGATCAACAATCTTACGGACTATGCTCGCTTCCGTGAACACCTTGAAAAAGCACAACGGGTGGCTATTATCGGCCCGGGACTGATCGGCTGCGAGTTTGGCAACGACCTGGTCAATGCCGGTAAGGCGGTGACCATCATTGGCCCTGACGCTTACCCAGTCAGTGGACTATTGCCCACCACCGTCGGTCGCGCACTAAAGTCTGCATTATCAACGCAGGGTGTCGCCTGGCACCTTGGTAATACGGTAAAAGCAGTCAACAGTAACGGGATGGGTTACCGTATTACACTCGATAGCGGTTCAGAGATTACTGCCGACCTGGTCATCTCGGCAGTCGGCCTGCGCCCCAATATCACACTGGCCGAAACAACAGGGCTCAACGTCAATCGAGGCATTGTCACCAATCGCTTGTTACAGACATCGGCAAGCAATATCTATGCACTGGGGGATTGTGCCGAAGTAGACGGTATGAACCTGCCCTTTATTGCGCCCATGATGGTAGGAGCACGCGCACTGGCAAAGACATTGAGCGGTAATGAGACGGCAATTGATTATCCTGCGATGCCAGTCGTCATCAAAACACCCAGCTGTCCGCTAGTCGTCTCACCCCCCCCTCGAGACGCCGATGGTGAATGGAGTTACGAAGGAGATGCCCCCAATATCACCGCGCGCTTCAACGATGCAGATGGAAACCTGATGGGGTTTGCGCTTGCAGGTGATGCCGTAATGAAGAAGCAGGAATTTACCAGCCTACTAGCGGCGATACCGTAACGCGATTATTTCAGTTACCGCATTACATGGAGCGCTTTGCGCATAGCGAGCGAGGTAATGCTCAATATTGTTCAAGCGATAATTTCGGCTCCCCTCAAACTATTTCAAATATAAGCAGGTTATTTTCAGCAATGAAATATATTCTCATGTTGTGAAATAGCTCAAGTTTTTATTATGTAAGAATATCTACAATTGCTTCAAATGAAGTGTAATGCAGGGAAAAATATTGTGACGTTGATCTCTGCCTGCCATTAATAATATCTTGAGAGACTAAAACATGAGAGATGCGATAAAACAAGCTGTGTTGGTGATGTTAACAGCAGTTGTCCTCACTGCATGTAAACCCGATTCACCGAGCCAGGGGGCCGATACTGAGAGCACCGCTGGACTCTTTGGTGCCGCAGTTGTCACGGGTGAAGCCGCGCCACTCACCTCTAGCGAATACAACCAGTTATCAGCAGAACAGCAATACGCCGTTTCAAACCGCCTGATGGGCACGCTCTACAAAGGGATTCCTGCTGATGAGTTTTTTGACCTGAGCCAGGGACTGGGATCTCCAAAAGTTGGCGGGGGCGGTAACTTCATCAACCGAACAGCACTCCAGTTAACTAAAGAACTTCCTGACGCGGGTGATTACATCGAGCAAATGAACGACAAATATGACTTCAACTCGACACGTTATTCACAGGAGATGCCACTGGCGTTGATGTTCGATCTTCCTGTCAGCCGGGATCTCTTTTCACACTGGATGGCCTACACCCTGGCGAACACCATTCTCTTTTCTCCCGCACTCGAGATGGACTCAGCGGATTACTTCGATGTCCACAGGGTTTATAGCAAGCTCGTAAGTCGCATTAATTCAAATATGAGTATCCGTGACATCATCTATCAACATATGATTTCTCAGGAAAACTGGCGTCGTTTTCGCTCACCAGAAGATAATACTCGCGAGATGATCGAAATCTATCTTGGCCTGTTCGATAGAGATGACGAAGTACCGAAGGCCTCACAGGCCTGTCAAAACTGGTACCTGACTGGTGATGATCAGGATTACCAGCTTGTCATTACGCTCGATGAAAACATAGTGCCGCAAAAAGTACTCGGCCAGTGGATTAATACCTGCTTTGATTTTTATCGCACTGTGTCAAACCACCCCAAGGTAGTCGCCAGGGTGGTCAATGTACTGGTCGACCAGTTCTTTGTGGACATGGAACAGGCTAAACGTGCTGCGCTGGTGCAAAGCATCGTCAACAGTAACCCAACACGCTTTGAGCACATCTTTACCGCCATTCTTTTTTCACGCGAATACCTGCTTAACAGCGAACGCCCTAGACGCCTGGAAGAGACCTTTTTCAATATTGCGCACCGTACAAAGTGGCACCCATATAGACGCTTCTTTCAGGATCTCAATAATCCATCTGGCAGCGCTTCAAATCCAACCCTGGCACAAATGAAGCAACCGGGAATGACACTCAAACTTGGCCGCTGGGCAGAGCAACCGCTGGATTCTCTCAGTTTTTCCTATTACCACAAATTGACACGTGAACGCCTGTTACTTGACCGAAGAACAAACCTAACAAACGATAACGATGCGGGCTGGGAGCCTGACTTTATCGAAAAAGCTGAGAACCTCAATGCAAATGACTTTATCCATTACCTCTTTTTAAACAGCGTTGGTCGCAAAGCCAATGGCCAGGAGCTAACCGTTTTAAGCGATGTCATTGCCAATCGAAACTACGGTAATAATCGCACAGGACAGACCATGATCATATTTGATTATATTTCTCGGTTACCCGAGACATATTTCAACAACCGCGTAAATTAAGCAGGTATCATTATTATGGAAAGAAGAAAATTCCTGAAACACCTTGGTATCCTTGGTGGTGCTTGTACTGCAGCATCTATGCTGGGCGGTCGTAGCCTTATTTCACCCAGCATGGCGGCCCTGAATACTGGCAACGCTAATAACGTTATCCTGAATGAAGTCAATTACGTGCGGCCCACCGTGCTTCCTCAGGTCATTCATATCTTCCTTTATGGCGGCCCATCAGAACTGGCTGGCAACCTGACTAACATTGAAGATATTAATGCCAACTCGCAAAACCCTTACCCTGCCAATTTAGACCCGAATGACGCCAACACCATTGTTACCCCCAATAATTTCTGGGGCGGTGGCAATAATGGCGCGGGTGGTGAAATCATGGAAAGCCTGATTGCCTCCGGTGATATGACCATCTTTCGTACATTGAATCGTGTGAAAGAGGATTCTAAAGCGCATCGTCCCAGCATTTTTCAAAATCTGACTGGCCACCTGGACGCAGAAAACAGCCCGGGTATGGCAACCACACTGGCGGCAGTTTTGACTGCGCACGACGCCTTTGGTAAAGCCCCTGAAGATATGGTATTACCCTTTGTTTCTTTCGAAGGTGATTCGCTAATATTCCAGCTTGCAGGCCTTGATATTCCATTAGGTGCTAAATATGTCGCGCTAGATCAGAACTTTCGCAACCCTTATGACCGCAACAACAACTCCTTCGTTTCAGGTCAAGGTGGTTCCGACCCTGCCAATCTTGTGGGTGCAAACGAAGATGCGATTGATGCCCTTGCGCGCAGCACAGCACAACGCGAAAAATTCTTAAAAGTGAGGGAGGCATTCACCAAACGCCGAGAGCTCGCTGACTTTATTCGCGCCAGTTTTAATGCCGCAACAATCGATGCTGGTTTGCCAGTCGACCCGAACACGAGCGCGCAAATCGCCTACCCCGACACCAACTTCGGACGTCGCATGAAAGCGGCTGTCAGCCTGGCAATCAACAATCCTGATAGTTTGTTCATTTCAATGGGCAGCGGTGGGCTCGGAGGCTGGGATGATCACGACTCAAGTCTTATAGAGTACCCTGCACGCATGCGTGACCTGATGTCATCACTTGAGGTTGCTGTCAAACATATGAACCTCACCAATCGCGACAATATTATCATCAATGTTTATGGTGATTTCGGTCGTAATGTCAATTTAAATAACTCAATCGGCTGGGACCATGGCAATAATCAAAACCTGATGACGCTCGGTGGAAAAGGGATTCCCGGGCGCACCCTGGGCAAGATTGTGGGCAAAACAATGCGTATTGGCGCCTCAGGTGTCAACCGTCAGTTCACCTCACCGACTGCTGACAGTTATCAGGCGGAACCTTTCTCGGTTGCGTCATCGGTATACAAGTACTTTGGTGTTCAAAATGGTAATGTCCTCAACGACGATCCACCACTGGATGAAAATGCACCTAATGAGGCGATCTAAATAAACTAGAAAGATCTGAAACTCGATACATGCCATGAGGCGCTCAAAATTGCGCCTCATGGCACGCGATATTTCTATCCAAAAGTTAAAGACACAGAAACTCGACTTCCTGCTGCTTGAGAAAGTCCTCTGCGTTAGCGCCTTCAAGAATGGCAAACGTCGACAACATGCCCGCTTCCATGCAGGTCGATGCAACCGTCGTGACTGAGCGAGGTGCACCTGGAATAGGCCACCCCGTTCGTGGATCGAGAATATGACCATAACGCACACCATCCTTGAATAGATAGCGCCGTGCATCTCCACTGGTCGCGACAGCACCCGTTTTCAAGCTGACCTGGCCCAACTGGTTTTTACCGCTGCTTTCAGGGTCATCGATTGCTATTTGCCACGCACTACCATCAATGCGAGGACCAAGCGCACATAGATCTCCACCGAAGTTGATCAACACACCAGTACTGATATGGGGCCTGAGTAACAATGCAGTACGATCCACCGCATACTCTTTACCCAGGCCCCCTAAATCGATTTCCATTCCACGCTGCATTGTCAATACAGCAGAATGCCACTCAACCCTCGACCACCCCACCCGTGACAACACGTCCTTGACCGCATCAGATGATGGCACATTCGCGCTACCATCAAATCGCCACACCTCACGCAACACGCCGGATGTGATATCAAAACGCCCACCACTCAACTGATAACACTGATCTGCATAATCCAGCAGCAATGCAGTCTCTTCATCTACTGTAATGGGGTGCCCGGAGGCATTATTGAGTTTGAAAATGATGTTGTCGTCACGATAACGACTATATTTTTTCTCGATACGTCTGGCTTCGTGTTCTGCGATGGATAAAAGATGTGACGCCAGTGCTCGATCTGGCGTATCCATTAATAGCTCACATGGGCTTGCCATGGCTTTGAATCGCCCGACCCAGAGGCCATTCTGCTTCTCCAGTGATACAGATACCGCTCCCCTCATTTTAAATGCTCAGTATCAAAACTTAAAAGAAAACGTCCCCTGATAAACCAGTGCTTTCATATCTGGCAATGACACACCTGCATAGCTCTGCACTATATACTCAGCACGCATAGC
>CALZMY010000119.1 GCA_945788675.1 uncultured Gammaproteobacteria bacterium
AACCACTGCTGACGACAGCACGTACATTCTTTTCAATATCCTGTTGTAACACCTGTGCGCCCTGTGGCAGCGCATCTGAGATGCGCCTGGTGAACTCTTCTATTGTCTTGGCGTCAATCATGATTATTCCTGCTGAGCGGTAGCCTCACCCACGGTGGCATGGCAGCATCCGCGATTATATATAAGGGCCTGGGAGCCTGTTAGGCCTCCTAGTGTACGCAATTTCCCACAGATTTCACCCCCCTCCTGCTCTCATTGCCACTTCGCACCAATCCGGTGCATCACTTCTCACAAAACATTCACTACTGGTGCAACGCTACCAGTCAAAAGCACTAAAAAATAAGATATCTACATGTTTTTAAATGAATTAGCCAGTCTGGCACGGGGCGTGCAAAAGACCGGGAGTATTGAATTTATTTTTTCTGCCCGCGCACCAATAACGCGATGGCAGGGGCTCAATTTCTCGAGTGATCGGGATAACTTATGTATAAAAGGGGGAAAAGTTATGAAGCTTGTCAGCGCAATAATCAAACCATTCAAACTCGATGATGCACGTGAAGCATTGTCTGAAATTGGCGTACAGGGAATTACTGTCACCGAGGTCAAAGGATTTGGCCGTCAGAAGGGGCACACTGAACTTTATCGCGGCGCAGAATATGTCGTCGATTTCCTGCCTAAGGTCAAGATTGAAATCGCGGTTGCTGACGATCTGCTGGACCAGGTGATCGAAGCGCTATCGAAATCAGCCCAGACCGGCAAGATCGGCGACGGCAAAATCTTTGTCTATGCGCTGGAACAGGCGATCCGCATCCGTACCGGTGAGACCGGTAATGAAGCACTGTAACGCTCAGCTCTAATCTTTATTTGTTGGTCTCTATTTCTGGAGGATGTAAATCGTGGAAGCAATCACCGAAGTAAAATACGCAATCGATACCTTTTATTTTCTGGTATGCGGTGCGCTGGTCATGTGGATGGCCGCCGGCTTTACCATGCTGGAAGCAGGTATGGTTCGTGCAAAAAATACTACCGAAATTTTAACTAAAAATATCACGCTCTATTCAATCGCCTGTCTCATGTACCTATTGATGGGTTACGGCATTATGTATCCTGGCGATGCCGCCTCCAGTAGCTTCTGGCCTGGGCTTCATGGCATTCTGGGCAGCAGCGACAATAGCGCGGCTGATGTGTTGGCGAGTGGCGGCGACATCTACTACTCCAAACTCTCTGACTTTTTCTTCCAGGTGGTGTTTGTCGCTACCGCGATGTCGATCGTCTCGGGTGCCGTTGCAGAACGCATGAAGCTGTGGGCCTTCCTCGCCTTCTGCGTGGTGATGACCGGCTTCATCTACCCCGTGCAGGGCTTCTGGAACTGGGGTGGTGGCTTCCTGACTGCTGACGGCGGTGTCGGCTATGTCGATTTTGCTGGTTCTGGTACGGTCCATCTGGCAGGTGCTGCTGCAGCGCTCGCGGGTGTATTGCTGCTGGGTGCTCGTAAAGGCAAATATGGCCCCAATGGCCAGATCAACCCCATCACCGGTGCCAACATGCCACTGGCGACCCTCGGGACTTTTATCCTGTGGCTCGGCTGGTTCGGTTTCAACGGTGGTTCAGAATTGAAGCTTTCTGATGTCGGAGAAGCGAATGCCGTTGCTAAAGTCTTCGTAAACACTAACGCTGCTGCTGCAGGCGGTGTGATCGCGGCACTGCTCACCGCGCGCCTGATGTTTGGTAAGGCCGATCTGACGATGGTACTTAACGGTGCGCTCGCCGGACTGGTCGCGATCACCGCGCAGCCGCTTGACCCAAGCCCAATGCTGGCCACCGTCATCGGTGCCATCGGTGGCGTACTGGTCGTCTTCTCAATCCTCGGTCTGGACAAGATGAAGATTGATGATCCAGTCGGTGCGATCTCGGTGCATGGTGTGGTCGGTATCTGGGGTGTCATGGCGGTAATCCTGTCAAATGCCGATGCTACCTTTATGGGACAGCTGACCGGTGTCGGTGTAATCTTTGGCTGGGTATTCGTGACAAGCCTGATCACCTGGGCGATCATCAAGGCTGTGATGGGCGTTCGTGTCAGCGAAGAAGAAGAGTATCAGGGGCTGGATATTACAGACTGCGGTCTTGAGGCCTACCCTGAATTTACTGGTTCACATGGTCACAACTAAGACCCAACCAGTCATGTAGCAATCAACAGGGGCGCTTTTAGCGCCCCTTTTTTTATCCGTGAAATGACTATCTAAACTCAACACGCCATTTATAGTGATGCGTTATTCGACCGGTCGTTATACTATATCGCCAATATCGGGAGATCTGTGCTGAGTCGCCTGCAACTAAAAAATATTACGACACACCACGTCGGCCCAGTAGACCTGACGGTTGCAGCAGGGACCTCTATCTCATTACGTGGCAGTTCAGGCAGCGGCAAGAGTCTGTTGTTGCGTGCAATCGCAGACCTTGACCCGCATCACGGCGAGGTACTACTCGATGAAGTGGCCTGCCTGAAATATAGCGGTTCACAGTGGCGCCAGCTGGTTGGCTACCTGCCTGCCGTCAGCCAATGGTGGGGTGATAACGTACGCGAACATTTTAATGATGATATCGATCACCCATTACTCTCAATATGGCTAAAGATCCTGCAACTGAGCGGTAATATTCTTGATGCGCCGACAGCGACCCTCTCCAGCGGAGAACGTCAACGACTCGCACTGTTAAGAATGCTCGCAAACAAACCACAGGTATTGCTACTGGATGAGCCGACGGCGAGTCTCGACCCGGAAAACGCACGCTGTGTCGAAACACTCATTGCTGACTACCAGTCACAGCACCACTGTGCGATCATCTGGGTCAGTCATGACCCGCAACAGTGCCAACGTGTCGCCACGCGCCATTATGTCATCGAGCAGGGAAAACTGCTGTTGCAGGCGGAGGGCACATGGAATTAATTACGCTCTCGCCATGGGATTTATCTCTGGCCGCTCTGTTAATCATGGCACTGGCACTGCTCTCATTTCAGATGCAGCTCGGCCTCAGTCGCTCGATCATCATCGCCGCACTGCGCACGGTGATCCAGTTGATGATGATCGGCCTGGTATTGAAACTGTTATTTGCGACCACCCACCCCGGCTGGATCATTTTTATAGCCATCATCATGCTGCTTGCCGCTGGGCGCGAAGTGATGGTACGCCAGCAACGCCGCTTTGCAGGTATCCAGAGCTTTGCCCTCGGCACACTATCACTCTTTATCTCGACGGTTGTGGTGACAGTGCTGGTACTGACCGTGGTGATCTCTGCCGATCCCTGGTACACCCCCCAGTATGCCATCCCACTACTGGGAATGATGTTTGGCAACACCATGAACGGCATCGCTTTAGGGCTCGACCGCCTGACACAGACCGCATGGCAGCAGCGCGACGTCATCGAAGCTCGCCTGATTTTAGGGCAAGCACCTCAACAAGCAATTGGCGATATCCGCCGCGAAAGCATCCGCAGCGGCATGATTCCGATCATCAACGCCATGGCGGTGGCTGGCATCGTGAGCCTGCCGGGGATGATGACCGGCCAGATCCTTGCCGGTGCAAACCCGATGGACGCGGTTAGCTATCAGATCCTGATAATGTTCATGGTGACGACCGGTACTGGCGTAGGGACTATCTTCGCGGTTGCGATGGCATCACGGCATCTATTCGATAAGCGTGAACGCCTACGTCTCGATCGCTTACAAAAGGCTATTGTCTGAGTATAGAATGCCGATAAACTAATTATTCCACTCAATAATTAGAGAAGATTCAAGCATGTTACGAGCAACAAATGGTTTAGCTGTGGTGCTTTGCAGCCTGTTATTATTGACCGCACTGGATGCGACTGCGGCTCGTTTTTACAAATCTATCGACGAAAATGGCAAAGTCATCTTCAGCGATCGCCCGGCAAGTGCAACGGCGGAACAGATCGAGGTAAAAGTTTTTACCCCTGATGTGCCTCCCCCTGCCGCCCCTACCGCCAAAAAACCCGATGCAGAGGCTAAAAAGGGCGATGAAGAGAAAAATGCTAAAGAAGACCTGAAGGCACTACAGGCGACACGTGATGAAAACTGCAAGCAGTCAAAGGAACGTCTGCAAAAACTACAGACCATCAGCCGGCTCTATACCGAAGATAAACAGGGAAATCGCACTTACATCTCTGATAAAGACCGTGTTAAACAGCTCGCAGATGCGCGCGCCTCGATCAAGGAGTGGTGTAAGTAACGACCGCTTTCACATAGGCCGAAACGCGGCCAATCCTATATACTACTGCCTGAAACCATCAATTCAGGGATATCAACAATGCTGTGGGTCAAAGCCTTCCATGTCATCTTCATGGTTACCTGGTTTGCCGCGTTATTCTATCTACCGCGGCTCTTCGTCTATCACGCAATGAGCAACGATGCGATCAGCAACGACCGCTTCAAGGTGATGGAACGTAAACTCTACTTCGGCATCATGACCCCCGGGGCAGTGCTAACCACCATTTTCGGCCTGTGGCTGTTGTTCGACTACGGCTGGGCCCTTTACGCCAGCATGGGGTGGCTGCACCTCAAGCTGCTCATTGTCGCGATCCTGATTGGCTACCACTTCTACTGCGGCAAAATCGTCAAAGCGTTCAAACAGGACCGCAACCAGCGTGGCCACGTCTTCTATCGATGGTTCAATGAGTTGCCGGTTTTGTTGTTAGTGGCGGTCATCATTCTGGTCACCGTCAAGCCTTTCTAACCGGGCTATTACAGAGGGTACCCTCCCACTACATGAGCAGATAGTTCACTACTAATTACAAACAGTTACGCGAGTTGAATGACACCAATCACGCCTATCTCTATAAGCTGACAGCAATTTTTTCATGTCAACCAGAAAATCTTATACACAGTTTTTTTTTGGTCGTAAATTTTCCACAGTAGCCCCTTTAAACTATCCATACAATCGGCAATAAAACATTAACTCATTGTTTTTAAAAAAATTAATATGATCGATTAATTTTTAACCAATTTGACACAAAGCCAATAAAAACGAGGCTTTCGCCATGATTACTCCAATTCTTCCACAGAGTTATCCACAGCTTTTGTGGATAATCGCTTATTTTCTTTTATCACAATGAGTTATCAATTTTAACTAGATTCCTCTTAATATCTAGACGATAATTTGACTCGGCGCGACCATGGGCACCTGACGGTGAACATGGTAGAGTCCTGCGCCATGCAAACAGCCAGTGTCTTACAGGGCATCATACAGGTCGCCATCCCTTCACCACTCCCGCAAACCTTCGATTATCTACTGCCAGGCGGCTGCTCAGTGGCACAAATTGTCCTCGGTGCACGTGTACGAGTTCCCTTTGGTCGCGGCCAGAAAGTCGGCATTGTGGTGGCACTCGCAAGTGACAGCCGTATCGACCCGTCTCGCCTGAAACCAGCCATCGAGCTACTCGACGACGATGCACTCCTGCCGCCGACGATTCAGTCCCTGGCGCAGTGGGCGAGCCGTTATTACCACTACCCCATTGGTGAAGTGCTCTCGGCCACGCTGCCGACGCGACTGCGCCAGGGAGAAGCGGCCCATATTTCAGAACTCAATGGTGAAAAGGTATGGTCGCTGAATGACAGCGGTCAGGCAATTAGCCCGCAGACACTAAAGCGTGCACCGCGCCAGCTTGCGCTGCTACAGCTACTGCAACAGTCTGAACAGGGACTCAATGCCAGCGAACTCGATGCGCAATTTGAAAACTGGCGCGGGGTGATGCGCAGCCTGCATGAAAAAGGCTGGATCGACACCGATATTCAGGCACAGGCCACCCTGCCATCACCAGCGGCAGAAACCACCCCCGCCCCCGAACTCAACGCCGCACAAATATTCGCCTGCAATGCTATTCACAACGCCCTCGGCAGTTTTCAGTCGCTACTGCTCGATGGCGTCACCGGCAGCGGCAAGACCGAGGTCTATTTCAGCGCCGTGGAACAGGTACTGCGTGCAGACAAACAGGCGCTGATCCTGGTGCCTGAGATCGGGCTGACACCACAACTGTTAAAACGCTTTCAGCAACGCTTTGCCGTCACGATTGCACTGCTGCACTCTGGCCTCGATGATAAGGCACGGATGAATAGCTGGTTGCAGGCAAAAGCAGGCGATGCGCCGATCGTCATCGGTACCCGATCAGCCGTCTTCACGCCGATGGCACGGCTCGGCATCATCCTCATTGATGAAGAACACGACCTCTCCTTTAAGCAACAGGAAGGTTTTCGTTACCATGCACGCGACGTCGCTATTCGGCGCGCGCAGCAGGCAGGGGTTCCGATTGTGCTCGGCTCGGCAACGCCCTCACTGGAGAGCCTGCACAATGCGCGACAGGGGCGCTTTCAACATCTGACCCTGCCGGAGCGGGCCGGTAACGCGGCGCACCCAACAATACGCCTGCTCGATGTGCGCCAGCAAAAACTGACCGAAGGATTTTCGTCGATGATGTTGCAGGCGATCCAGCACCACCTCGACAAGGGACAGCAGGTGCTGCTGTTTCTCAACCGCCGTGGCTATGCGCCGACACTAATCTGTCACGACTGCGGCTGGCTCGCCAGCTGTCAGCGTTGCGATGCCCATATGATCCTGCACAAGTCGCGGCACCTGCTGCGCTGCCACCACTGTGACAGCCAGCGGCGCATCGACACGCAGTGCCCCGATTGCGGTAGTGTCGACCTGCGCCCACTGGGGCAGGGCACCGAGCGGGCCGCCGAGGCACTGGCCGAACTGTTCCCACACAATGAGATCATCCGCATCGATCGCGACAGCACGCGTCGCAAAGGGACACTACAGTCGCTACTCAAACAGGTGCAGAATGGCCACGGTCAGATCCTGCTCGGCACCCAGATGCTTGCCAAAGGACACCACCTGCCCAACGTCACGCTGGTCGGGATCCTCGACGCCGATCAGGGGCTGTTTGGTCTCGATTTCCGTGCCAGCGAGCGGATGGGACAGCTGATCATCCAGGTGGCGGGACGCGCCGGGCGCGGCGACAACCGCGGCGAAGTGCTGATCCAGACCCACCATCCGGAGCATCCGCTACTCAACGGCATTATCAATCATGACTATAGCCGCTTCGCTAACGATCTACTCATCGAGCGATCGCAGGCACGATTACCGCCGTTGCGCCATATCGCACTATTGCGCGCTGAAGCAAGCCGCCGCGATCAGCCCCATGAATTTCTTAGCGCCGCGCGCGACATGGGATTTCAGCTAGCCAATCCCGCTGAACTGCTGGGGCCAATCCCTGCGGCAATGGAAAAGCGTGCCGGACGCTACCGTGCACAACTGCTGATTCAGACCGACAAACGCGCACAGCTACACAATTTTCTCCGCCAGTGGTTGCCACAGCTGTCACAACTGCCACAGGCTAAAAAAGTTCGCTGGTCGATCGATGTCGATGCGATGGAGATTGGTTAGACGGCGCGTTAGAGAACCTCTGATTAATTGCCAGGTGACCAAAGGAAATGTACCCAAGGATATTTCACCCTTGTGGCACGAGGAGTGAAGCGACGAAGTAACCTCCTAACTAGATGATTCTTATAGTACCAAGATTGCCGCCCTAAAGGATTTGGACTTCCAGTACCTAAAGGTATTCCCGGTGGTCTCCGTCACGCTTCGCTCGTACCGCAAGGGTGAAATACCCCTGGGTGTACTTTCTACGGTCGCCTGACAGATGATGTAATTAATCAGTGGTTCCTTGGATTAAAATGGTGTAACGCTTGAATGTTGAGCCAGACTCCGGATAATAGGTCGCCAGCCGTTGTCAGCAACTATTCTAACACTCACCGACAGTTCAAAGCGTTAATGAAAACCCAATTACAAGCACTTATCACCCAGTCAGTCGCGGCGCTGCAACAGCGCGACGACCTGCCACAAGCACTCAATCTCGATATCCAGATTGAGCGCACCCGCGATAAAAGCCACGGTGACTTCGCCTGTAATATCGCGCTGATGCTGGCCAAACAGGCTAAATGCAAACCGCGTGATCTGGCGCAAAAGATCGTTGACGCACTACCTGCATCGGACCTGGTCAACAAGGTTGAGATCGCTGGCCCCGGCTTCATCAACTTTTTTATGGCCGAAGGGGCACAGCGTGCGGTGATCAAGCAGATACACGAGAGCGGTGAGGCGTTTGGTCATAGCACGATTGGCCAGGGGAAACGGGTGCAGGTCGAGTTTGTCTCGGCCAACCCCACCGGCCCGCTGCATGTTGGCCATGGACGCGGCGCCGCCTATGGTGCCACCGTTGCAGACCTGCTGGCTGCCGCCGGCTTCAAGGTACATCGTGAATATTATGTCAACGATGCCGGACGGCAGATGAACATCCTCGCCGCCAGCACCTGGCTACGTTACCTCGAAGGGTGTGGCGAAGCGATCACCTTTCCGAGCAACGGCTACAAAGGGCAATATATCTACGACATCGCCGCCGAGCTACAGCAGACCCATGGCGACGCACTGAAACATTCAGCCAACATGGTGATGAGCGATCTGCCCCCAGATGAAGTGGCCGAACAGGCCGATGGCAGCGGTGACAAAGAGCTGCACATCGATGCACTGGTCGAACGCTGCAAGACGCTGCTGGGTGATGAAGGTTATAAAGTTGTCTTCGATGCGGCACTCAACAGCATCCTTGCAGATATCCGCGAAGACCTGCTGGAGTTCGGTGTTATCTACGATGAGTGGTTTTCAGAAAACTCGCTGGTCGCCTCCGGCGCCATCGATCGTGCCGTGGGACGTCTTAAAGTAAGCGGCCATCTTTATGAAGAGAAGGGCGCATGGTGGTTTCGCTCCAGCGACTTTGGTGATGAAAAAGATCGTGTCGTCATTCGTGAAAATGGTCAGGCGACCTACTTCGCGTCAGACATCGCCTACCACATGGACAAGCTGGAACGCGGCTTCGATCGCGTTATCGATGTGTGGGGGGCCGATCACCACGGCTATGTGCCACGCGTTAAAGCGGCACTAGAAGCGCTCGGTGATGACGTCGATAAACTCGATGTGCTGCTGGTGCAGTTTGCGATCCTCTATCGCGGTGGTGAAAAGGCACAGATGTCGACCCGTAGCGGCGAATTTGTCACGCTGCGTCAACTGCGAGAAGAGGTGGGTAATGACGCTGCACGCTTCTTCTATGTGATGCGCAAGTGTGAACAACACATGGACTTTGATCTCGACCTTGCCAAATCGCAGTCGAATGACAACCCGGTCTATTACATTCAATACGCCCATGCGCGCGTCTGTAGCGTGATGCGTCAACTGGAAGAGCAAGGGCTTTCATACCAGGCGCCCGATTCAGAAAGTCTTGCGCTGCTCGACAATGAACATGAACAGACGCTGATCACCACCCTGTCGCGCTATCCCGAGGTGGTCGAAGCCGCAGCGCTTGCCCACGAGCCACACCAGGTCGCCTATTACCTGCGTGATCTCGCCAACGACTTCCACACCTATTACAACGCTCATCAGTTTATTGTTGATGACGGCGCAGTTCGCAACGCACGACTCGCGCTGATCAGCGCAGTACGTCAGGTGGTCAGCAATGGCCTTGGCCTGCTGGGTGTCAGCTCACCTGAAAAGATGTAACCGTGACAAAAGACTACAAGCGACCCAGAAAAAAAGCCCAACAGAAAAAGCGTTCCAGCATCGGCTGGGGCTCTTTGATGATCGGCATGTTGATCGGTCTGGTGATTGGGCTCGGGGCCTACCTCTACACCCAGTTCAACAATCCAGCCACTGAGGTTGCGAAGACAGCGCCTGCTACGCCCGATGCTAAATCGCCAGCCACGACTAATAAGCCTTCAAGCAAGGAAACAGCCCCTGAAAAATCCCGCTTCGATTTTTACACCCTGCTTCCCGAGATGGAGATATTCATCCCGGAACAGGATAAAGAGGCAGCGCTCAGAATTCCAAAACTCAAGCGACCCGGCACCTACGTACTACAGGTAGGCTCTTTCAAACATTTTGCCGATGCCGACGCCTTTAAGGCACAATTGGCGCTGCAAGGATTCGAGTCGAAAATCCAGACGGTTACTATCGACAGTGACACCACCTGGCACCGGGTACGCATCGGCCCCATTACCGAAATGCCGACACTCAACCAGACCCGCGCACGCCTCAGAAAAAATGATATCGAATTTATGCTGCTGAAGATCAAAGCCAAATAACAGAAAAGGGAGACAAAATGGAGATCCTGTTTTACATTGGCGCGGGGTTGATCGTCCTGGCGGTCGTAATAAAACTAGTGACGATGAGAAACCGTCACCGCGCAGCCAGCAATGTAGTCTTCGCCAAATACACCTTCAATAAACTTAACGTCGCGCAACAAAATAGCATTCATGACAAGGCCATTGAAATGGTCCTCGCCTCCGATACAAAGCTGCGTGGCTTTGCCAATGAGGTCGAACGTTTTGGCTGGTACGCAGTGGCGATGAACGCGCTTGGCATCCCTTCTGCTGTACCGGATAACCCCTGCTGGTATAAAGTCAAAAAACCTTACAGCGCTGTCATCCCCGGTGACTCAATGATCTATAACGTTACTGGGGCCTTACAACAACAGTACGACATCAAGGTTAAGGTCAGCACAGAGAAAGGCTATCCAGATAAGGCAACTGCTACATCCAAAGAGAAGAAGCGTAAAAAGAAATAATGTGCCTGTAGATAATAAAGGTGACGACCAATGGGCCGACCGCCACCCTATGCGATTAAGCCAGATACAGTTGATGCACCGCGGCCAAATCAAGGCAGATCAGTTCGACATCTCCCTGTAACACCTGACACGGTGCATCCGGCTCACCCATCTGATCCAGCACCACCACCGCACCACTGAAGTCATCGTCACGGGTATAACCGTTAACGGTGATGATGGTTTTGAGCCCCGCACCCTGTGATGAGAGGATACCGTTGCGTGAATCTTCAAAGGCGATGCACTGCTGCGCCTGTAACCCCATCTTCTCCATCGCATAGGTATAGATATCCGGCGCCGGTTTTTTCGCAGGCACCACATCACCCGCGGCGATCACTTCAAACCATTGCATCGCCTCGCTACCGAGCGTGTTGCTGATCAGTGCCTCGACATTGGCCGGAGTGGTCGTAGTCGCAATCGCCAATCGCATATTGGCTCCGCGCGCCTCTTTGAGCAAACGTGCAACACCCGGCCGTAACGGTAACTCACCACGCTGCATCATTTCGACAAAATGGCGTGTCTTGGCGGCGTGCAGGCCCGCAACAAACTCATCATACTGAGCAGGTTTTTCAAAAGTAGTATTGAATTTTTCCAGATAGAAACGGATACGTTCTTTACCGCCTGTGACACTTAATAGCTCACCGTAGAGCGCCTCACTCCACTCCCAGCCCAGCCCTGCCTCCGCAAAAGCAGCATTAAATGCCACACGATGACCATCTCGCTCGGTGTCTGCAAGGGTGCCGTCCACATCAAAAATCAGCGCCTGTAACCTGTTCGCCATATATGCCTCATCAATCAATTATTCGAAGACGAGATTTTCTCATAGTTTCGTGCATTGTCTACCCACCTCAACAGTCCACCTCTATCAGGTCTCTTTGATGGCTAGTCAAACAAAAATAGAAAATTAAACACCCAGCGATGATTCAATTAATGCCTATGGTGGACGACTCTCAATCTATTGCTGTCGTTTACCCAGCCATGATCAAATGCTGGTTAATATCGATATATGCAATGACCAGGTAATCAGATCTCGGATGTTACCTTGTTTCTGCCCTGGGTTTTGGCGGCATACAGGGCCTTGTCAGCACGATCGATGAGGCTCGTTATGTCATCACCCTTTTTCATCGCAGTAACACCTATTGAAATCGTCACTTTAGACAGTGCCTCACCGGTATCCATTTTCTTGATGCGCATCCTCTCTACACTACTACGAATAATTTCTCCAACTTTCTCCCCATTAATCACGCTCGTATCTGGCAACAAAACAGCGAACTCTTCGCCACCAAATCGAGATACCACATCCTTACCTTTCACATTAGCCGAAAGAAGAGATGCGACGGAAATAATGACTTTGTCTCCCACAAGGTGCCCATAGGTATCATTCACCCGCTTAAAGTGATCGATATCCACCATTAGCAAACACAGATCAGTCAGCTCTTCACTACCCATCTGGCTCATCAACGCTTTCATGGCCCGTTCAAAGGCACGGCGGTTTCTCAAACCGGTGAGAGGATCCGTTGTGGCTTCCTTTTGTGTGCGTGCCAATTCAATTTTCAACGCCTCAACTTCACCTTGAGTATCTTCTAGCATTTGTTTCATCACCTGACCATTCCTGGCAGATTCCCGGGTCTCCTGAACTACCTCCGAGAGAATATTTCGCACATTTTCTGTTGAGGATAAGTCGGCAAGCTGATCAGAGTGTACCTGCAATACTTGAGCTGAATGGTTAGCCCTGGACTGTGCCTGCCCGACCCTGGCTAGCGTTTCCTCGACAATACTGCTCATATCAGCACGCACTTTCTCGATATTGCGCTGGTCTTCATCCCAAACATATCGCCGGTAAAGCGCATCGGCTGTTTCAGCGGTAAGACCACTGGGGCTGGAAAACGCCTGTTCCAGCTTGTGAGTCAATTCGTCGTTACGTTTTGATGCATATTCATAACACAAAGAATAATTTACCGGATTTGGTGAAAGTTGGTATTTACCCAGTATCGTCAATGTCAGGCGCAGTAATTCCTTCGCTTTCTCCGTTGACTCATTGTAAATGCGTGACGACTCCATATCATTCCGTGTTGCTTTCATTAATCTTACATTGATTTAAAAGTACTTTTAAGGATAGTCATTTCGGCAACCACATCTCTGGGCATTTTCGCCAGAACCATAAGCTTATATCGTCGTACACCAGCCTTTATTTAGGCAAAATTCTAAAAGCTCAAAATCAAGATCAGAGTAAAAAAACACACACTTTCTACGTCATCATTGTCTGAAACAGGTAACATATTTTTTTGCGCACCACCCTTTACTATTCTTCACCTTTTATCCAGCCAATTTCCCATGCGGTCTGTAAACCAATAATCGCTTCATTAAGCCCTTTGGGTATTTCTGAATGTTCCTGGTCTTTTGGAATGCGCCCGCCCATCACTTCTGCATACTGCTGTGGGTAGAGCGGTTCTTTCTCCGGCTCTGCATAACCTTCGGGGAAAACAGGCTGATTGTTGGAAAATGAATACTTATCCGTTGCGCCCAATGTATGCAGCATCTCATGCGTAATCACAAAATTGTTTTTCTGCGCCA
>CALZMY010000120.1 GCA_945788675.1 uncultured Gammaproteobacteria bacterium
AGTCAATACCCACCCGAGTAGTCCTGCTGCGGTGATCGCAAGCATGATATTCCTGATCTTACGGTTGCGTTGTCTGCGCATCAGGAGTGTGAGGACTGCAGTTTTGTTGTTCATTCTGGGGTTCTATGTGGGGCTCAATTCAACAGATTACTAAAGGGGATATGATACCCTTTGTTGCGGTTTTGTTCACCACCTGTCGCTGCCGGTCAGGCTGGAAATTAGGTCTCAATAAATCCCCCAACGAACGATCAATGACTTAGGGAACCTCTGGTTAATTGTCAGGCGACCGAAGGAAGTGCCCGTGGTGCGAGAAACGAAGTGACGAAGCAATCTCCTAACTTGATGAATCTTATAGTGCTGAGATTGCCGCGCTTCGCTCGCAATGACACATGACGTAATTAATCAGAGGTTCCTTAGCTATTTACTCAAAATGTCAACCCCAAAGAGGCAGTGACACCCGCGACAGAGTGCCGCTATAATCCTTTTTCCGCGTTGTGCGCTAACTTACATTGATGAAGAATTATGTGGTTCAAAAACCTGCAACTCTACCGTTTTACCAAACCCTTTGAATACAGCGCCGAGACACTCGAAGCGGCGTTACAACAGCGCACAAGCCGCCTCTGTGGTCCGCATGAAGAGATGAGTCATGGCTGGAGCTCGCCACTAGGGCGCAAGGGCGAGATGCTGGTACATGCCGCCAACGGCTTCCTGATGATCTGTGCTACTAAAGAAGAGAAGATTATTCCTGCCTCGGTTGTCAGAGAATACGTGACAGAGCGCGTTGAGAAGATCGAAGATACTCAGGCGCGCAAGGTGCGTAAAAAAGAGCGCGACAATATCCGCGATGATGTGATGACCGAACTGCTGCCGCGTGCGTTGAGCCGCACCATGCACACCTTCGCCTATATCGACCCCAAAGAGGGGTGGTTAGTGGTCGATTGCGCTTCGGTCAAGAAGGCGGAAGAGTTCACCGCCTTGTTACGAAAAACGCTGGGTTCGCTGCCGGTGGTGCCGCCGACTACGAATGAATCACCGCATATCGTATTGACTGAATGGCTGACCAAAAATAACCACCCCGCTGAATTTGGTGTAGAGGACGAGTGTGAGCTACGCGCGGCTGATGCCGAAGGCAGCATTGTGCGTTGCAAGCGACAGGACCTGGGGAGCCCTGAAATTCAGGCGCATCTTAAAGCCGGTAAACAGGTGGTGAAGATGGCGCTCAACTGGCGTGACCGCTTGACGTTTGTACTGGATGATAATCTTGCGATTAAGCGTGTGCGTTTTCTCGATGTGATTCAGGAGCAGGTCGATGATGTTGAAACAGAAGACGAAGCGCAGCGATTTGATGTCGACTTTTCCATCATGACGTTGGAACTTTCGCTATTCATCAAGCAGCTATTTGAAGCCTTTGGTGGTGAGAATATTGATGCACTTGATGTCGCCGCATAGTTTTTTCTAACCCATTGCAAAATAGTGCTCCCCTTTAGGTGGTATCTCCGGTACATTAGCTGGCAAAAACAGGGAGAGGTCGCAATGGGCAGTACCTTAATCACCGTTGGCTGGCGTGAATGGTTGATGTTGCCGGCGCTAGGCCTGCCTCTGATCAAGGCCAAAATCGATACCGGTGCAAAGACCTCCTGTCTGCACGCTTTTAGTGTCGAGCCTTTTACAAAAGATGATAAGCCCTGGGTGCGGTTTGGCATGCATCCCCATCAGGACGATGTAGTCACAGAAATTTTTTGTGAAGCGGAGGTGGTTGACCAGCGCCTCGTGACCGATTCCGGGGGGCATCAAGAAAACCGCTATGTCATCGAAACCAGACTATTGCTTGCGAATCAACAATGGCCGATTGAAATTACGTTGACGAATCGTGACACCATGCGCTTTCGCATGTTACTTGGGCGCACAGCGATGGAAGCGCGAATTATCGTAGACCCCAGCGCATCGTATCTACTCGGAAAGCCGTCCGTTTCTACGCCTAATCACATAGCAGGCAGGGAATAACATGAAAATAGCGATTTTATCTCGTAATAAAAACCTCTATTCAACTCGACGCCTGGTGGAGGCGTGTGAGCAACGTGGGCATGACGCGATGGTAGTAGATGTACTACGCAGTTATATGAATATCGCATCCAGCAAACCAGAAGTCCATTTTAAAGGTGAGAACCTGCCCAGTGTTGACGCGGTGATTCCCAGAATTGGTGCTTCCGTAACGTTCTATGGCACCGCAGTATTGAGGCAATTTGAAATGATGGGAGCCTTCCCGTTGTGTGAATCTGTTGCCATTAGCCGTTCCAGGGACAAGCTACGCTCGTTGCAGTTGATGGCCAGAAAAGGGATCGGGATGCCGAACACTGGATTCGCCCATAATCCAGATGACATTGGCGACCTCATTAAGATGGTTGGTGGTGCACCACTGGTTATTAAATTGCTGGAAGGAACGCAAGGTATTGGTGTTGTGTTGGCTGAAACGAAGAAAGCAGCAGAGAGTGTGATTGAAGCCTTTATGGGGCTTAAGGCAAACATTCTTGTTCAGGAATATATTAAGGAGGCCGGTGGCGCAGACATTCGTTGTCTTGTGATCGGTGACAAGGTGGTAGCGGCCATGAAACGCCAGGCACAGGCAGGGGAGTTCCGTTCCAATCTTCATCGGGGCGGAAGTGCTACATTAATCAAGATTACACCGACTGAACGTGCAACCGCGATTAAAGCGGCAAAAGTGATGGGGCTTAGCGTCGCCGGAGTCGATATCCTGCGCTCAGAACGCGGTCCATTAGTGATGGAAGTCAACTCTTCACCTGGCCTGGAAGGGATCGAAAATGCGACGGGTAAAGATGTCGCTGGCATGATCATTGACTATATTGAAAAAAATGCGAAGCCTCATAAGACACGCACTAAAGGTAAGGGATAGTCGATGCGCGGAGATCTAATGACTATCAATGGTGTTCAGATTAAGCGCAACACCAGTATCACGATAGATCTACCGACTGGTAAGTTATATACCCACACACCCATGTCGATGCCGGTGCATGTGATCCGCGGCAAGCGCCCCGGTCCCTGTCTGTTTATCAGCGCCGC
>CALZMY010000121.1 GCA_945788675.1 uncultured Gammaproteobacteria bacterium
ACGCCTCACTCGGCGAGATGTACAACGCACTGACGCCGCTGGGCGTCAAGATTCCCAACGGCTTTGCCACCAGTGCCGACGCCTACCGCCACTTTATTCATCACAATAATCTACACGAAAAGATCGAATCGGCGCTGGAAGCAATGGATGCAGATGACGTCGATGCACTGGCCGCGACCGGCGCCCGCATCCGCGCGTGGATCGCCCATGCCGAACTACCCGCGGACCTCGCACAGGAGATCACAGACGCCTATGGCTGTCTTGAAGAGGAGTACGGCACCAATACCGACGTCGCGGTGCGCAGTTCAGCCACCGCCGAAGACCTGCCCACCGCCTCGTTTGCCGGGCAGCAGGACTCCTATCTCAACATTCGCGGCACCCATAACCTGCTGATCACCTGCAAACAGGTATTCGCCTCGCTCTTTACCGACCGCGCCATCTCCTATCGCATCCACCAGGGCTTTACCCACATGGATGTCGCCCTCTCGATCGGGGTACAGAAGATGGTGCGCGCCGACCTCGGCGCCTCCGGCGTGCTCTTCACCCTCGATACCGAGAGTGGCTTCCGCGACGTGGTCTTCACCACCGCCGCCTACGGCCTGGGGGAGAACATTGTCCAGGGCACGGTCAATCCCGATGAGTACTACGTCTTCAAACCAACCCTGGAAAAAGGCTTCCGCCCTATCCTCAAACGTCAGCTCGGCGAGAAGGCGATCAAGATGATCTACTCCGGTGACCCTACCGCCGGTATCTCGACCCACAATGTTCCTGTGCTGCGTGAAGAGCAGGAGCGCTTTGTGCTCAGCGACGACGAGGTACTGCAACTGGCGCGGGACGCTTTAATCATCGAAAAACACTATTCAAAACACGCCGGTGTCGATCGCCCGATGGATATCGAATGGGCAAAAGATGGCATCACCAATGAGATATTTATCGTGCAGGCGCGGCCGGAGACGGTAGAGGCCACCAGAGATGTCAACATCCACCGCAGCTACACGCTAAAGAGCGAGGGTGAACCGCTCGCCCAGGGCAAGAGCATCGGACAGAAGATCGCCACTGGCAAGGTGCGCGTGATTCTGGAGGCGTCACAGATGCGCGAACTGCAACCGGGCGAGGTGCTGGTCAC
The DNA here is from genome assembly GCA_945788675.1 of uncultured Gammaproteobacteria bacterium. GTDB lineage: Bacteria > Pseudomonadota > Gammaproteobacteria > SZUA-140 > SZUA-140 > SZUA-76. The sequence goes on from CALZMY010000121.1 coordinate 1,127, forward strand.
TGATATCACCGACCCCGACTGGGAACCAGTGATGAAGATCGCTGCCGGCATCGTCACCAACCGTGGTGGGCGCACCTGCCACGCCGCGATCATCGCACGGGAACTCGGTATCCCGGCGATCGTCGGCTGTGGCAATGCCACTCAGACACTGCGCACTGGTGAGATGGTCACAGTCTCCTGTGCACAGGGAGACAGTGGTTTTGTCTATCGTGGTAAACAGCCATTTGAGATCGACGAAATTAACCTCAGCAATCTCAAACAACCCAAAACAGATATCATGCTCAACCTCGGCAACCCGGAACAGGCCTACAAGTTTTCACACCTGCCATGCAGCGGTGTGGGGCTGGCGCGACTCGAATTCATCATCAACAACACCATCCGCGTCCATCCACGTGCGCTGCTCGAATACGACAAGCTGGAATCCGACACACAGCAGCAGATCGATACTCTCTGCGCTGGCTACCCAGATCGTAAGAGCTTTTACATCAAACGTCTCGCCGAAGGGATCAGCACCATTGCGGCGGCCTTTTACCCTAAACCGGTCATCGTGCGCATGAGCGACTTCAAGTCCAACGAATACGCCTCACTGATCGGTGGCAAACAGTTTGAACCGGAAGAAGAGAATCCGATGATTGGCCTGCGCGGCGCCAATCGTTATTTTTCTGCGCAGTTTGCCGAATGTTTCAAACTCGAGTGTGCCGCAATGAAACGGGCACGCGAACACATGGGGCTCGACAACATCGCATTGATGATCCCGTTTGTCCGCACCGTCGATGAAGGGATCAAGGCGCTGGAACTGATGGCAGGTGAAGGGCTCGCACGTGGCGAAAATGGACTCAAAATCCACATGATGTGCGAGATCCCATCAAATGCACTGCTCGCCGACGAGTTCCTGCAACACTTCGACGGCTTCTCGATCGGCTCCAATGACCTGACACAGCTGACCCTCGGCATCGACCGTGACTCCGGCATCGTCAGCGGCTTTGATGAACGCAATCCGGCCGTCACAACGTTGATTGAAATGGCCATCACCGCCTGTAAAAAGGCAGATAAATATGTCGGTATCTGTGGTCAGGCACCCTCCGACTATCCAGAGATAACCCAGTGGCTGGTCAAACAGGGGATCAGTTCGATTTCACTGAACCCTGATAGCGTACTGGAAATGACCCGTGCTGTGCTGGAGATTGAGCAGCAGAATTAGCCCCAGATTTCGCTATAGTGGTATTCTGAAACGATGAACCAATCGTATTACTCAAGGTATTAATACCATGAAAACACTAATCATTATCACACTCGCTTTTTCCATCAGCATGACATTAGGAGGATGTAGCTCCACGCCAGACAAGCATCCACGATCATTGCAAAATGAGCCACAAACACATTCCAGTCGAGCGCTGCCAGGTACAAATCCAGCAGTAATAAAGCTCTACGCACAACACAAAAGCTGGAAAGGGACCCGTTATAAGCTGGGTGGATTAAGTAAAAAAGGGATCGATTGCTCTGGTTTTGTTCATATCACATACAAAGAAAGATTTGGAAAAACGCTCCCCAGAACCACAGAACTACAGGCAAAAGCGGGCACAGGAATTACGCGCCAGCAGCTCCGGGCCGGGGATCTGGTATTTTTCAATACCAGCAGGAAAGTCCGTCATGTGGGCATCTACATCGAAGATGGAAAATTTCTACATGCATCCACCAGCAAAGGTGTCATGATCTCAAATATCAATAACGTCTACTGGAAAGAGGCGTATTGGAAAGCAGTGCGGATATAGGACCTCTACATCAAATGACAAAAATCATCCTCCGCCAGCTTTTCACCTCCCCAAGACACGACACCACATCACCAAAAAAGCCTCTGCACAAAATAATTTAAATTTTAAGGAACCTCTGATTAATTCTGAGCGGATAGAAATGAGAGTCAAAACATTCAAATGCAAGGCGCTAATCGCAAGGAATAGCGGGACTATTGCTAAGATTAGCAACGCAGTAGTTGAATATTTTGGACTCATTGCTACCATTCATGAATAAATTAGAGATTCCTGAGATAGCAAACAAAACATTTGCATTTTATGACAATAACCTTAATATCATTTGAGTGATGTCACACATAGTGTTGCAGTGACCACCCAATTTTTAAATATAGACTGACATCGTCAGTATTCAGCTGGCGTCTTATGTTCAGGTGTGCAATTAAACATTAAAGAGGAATACGAAAATGTTAAAGCGATCAATATTAATTATGGCTGTGCCTGCAATAGCATTACTTGCGAGTGGCTGTGCCACTAGCACGGCGACGCCTGATGATGATTTACAGGCATCTATCGAACGCGCACAACAGACTGCTGATGAGGCCAAACGTATGGCTGCCGATGCCAAGATGGCCGCTGAAGATGCTGCGGCTGCCAAGAGTGCCGCTGCCCAGGCACAAGCCGATGCCGATCAGGCCAAGAGCATGGCGAATGACGCAATGAGCAAGGCGGCAGCCTCTGCTGACGCGGCAAGAGAAGCCAGCATGAAATCTGACCGGATGTTCGAAAAATCCATGAGCAAGTGATCAGGCGTCAATTATTTCTCGACAAAAAAGCAGTCCGCCCGGGCTGTTCATGTTGATGGCGCGATTATAATATCGGCCTGACTCATATTCACCTGGCTCAGATCTCACGGGACGGACGGATGTTCGTCCCGTTTTCATATGCTATTTACTGCTTACCAGGCATGGAATGCTGGAATCAATACGACTGGCGGGGATGATGATTCCGCTGAGATCAAGTGAGCCCACCAATTTGTCGGCGGCTGATTCGGCCTGTTTACGACTGTTGAAGGGTCCGGCCATGACCCGGCACGCGCCATCTTTTCCGATGACGCTCACAACGGTTGGCAGCTCAATTGTGCTGATGCTCGTGCTGACCTGCTCGACCGTGTCCATCGTTCGATAAGCACCTACCTGCACCATCCATTCTCGCTGTCTGACGAGCGATACTGGTGACTGATCATCGAGCGCTATCACAGTTTCGTCCTGTCTATAGAGCAGAAGAGGAACACCCTTTGCTTGAAGCGCTATCTGCTCAGCCTTATCCCAACTATCACTACTGAGCATACCCGACGTGTCATTGGCAATCGCCCTGACCATCGAGGTTAGATCACGGCCCGTATTAATTTTAGATTCCGCCATGGGTGGATGTGCCTCCAGATAGAATGCCCCGCCTGACCAGCCCACTTTATAAGGCTGCTCAATGATACGAACTGGAGTGCCTGTGGCTATCTGCGGAAAAAAAACGGCAATATCTTCAGGATACATCCGCAGGCAGCCATGACTCACGCGCATGCCAATGCTGTAGGGTCGATTAGTGCCATGAATGAGATAACTGCTCTGACCAAGCCGCATCGCATAATCCCCCAACGGATTATCCTCCCCCGGCGGCACTATCATCGGCAGAATGTCACCTTCCGCAGCATGTTCGGCACGAATAGACTCTGGCACCACCCAGGATGGCTTGACCTTTTTTTCCGTAATTTTGGTATACGTGAAAGGGATGGTGCTTCCTTCTGAGCCAATCCCAAGCGGGTAAGTGACGACTGTACGCGCACTGCCACCTTGTGCCGGAGGATAGTAATAAAGACGCATCTCCGGCAGGTTAATCACAACACCTTCACGCGGCGCATCCGGCAGAATAAACTGATTCGGGACAATCACTCTCTGGCCAGCACCGGGCAGCCAGGGATCCACATCAGGGTTGGCAGCAACAATTTCATTGAGCCCGAGACCATTACGGCGAGCGACATCCAACAGGGTATCTGATGCCTCAACCTGAATTTCCTCCACCTGACCTATCACTGCTTGATTAGCAGGTGGCAACGGAAAGGTTTTGGCAATTGCATTGTCATGCACAGCAAATAACAGCCAGAACGTCACCGAGATCGCCACCATGAATCGCGCCGGCAGCCGAACTGCAGAACATAATCGGATATTGATAATAGGGGTCAACAGGCTCATTTTTCTAAAATCATTAAGCATCAGGCAGGCATTGTGCCACAGCTGTTGCTGATTTGGGATGCAGAGGTAAGAGATGCCGAATAGTAGTCGCTACCTGCTTATTTCACTACTGCAAGGATAAACACGTTTTTATATAAAAAATCATCGTGTTAGCAGAGGATATGACTGAAGCCTGAATAAAACAACAAATCAGCTATATCTACTGTAAAATACAAGGTAATCGTCAACGGCCTATCTGTGCTTCTCGGCTAAAACACAAGCGGCTCTTGCCGATACATTTACTGACAAAGCACCCTTTATCAAAGTGGGCGACAGCATAATTTATCGGGGTTGTATGCGAGTTTGGCAACTATATCTGCAGCGGTTTTTCGCGCCAGTCAAACACTCATTGATGAGTATGGCCTCACGCTGCTGTGCGCACCCTTCGAGTAATCAACATCGATCCGTCAGCACACTTTTTTTCATTGTGTTGCTCTATAACGCCACGTTTTCAGTAGCGCATGCCGATCCCGATACCTGGATCCTCATCGATGCCGCGGAACGCTCCTTGTCAGTCATGCAGAAAGATCAAGTTATTGAGGATTTCCCTGGCATCGCGCTGGGACGGAATGGCTATGCCGCCGATCGCTCACAGGGTGATGGCAAGACACCACTCGGGGAATTCCATGTCGCGTGGGTCAATCCAAAGAGCCGTTTTCGGCTGTTTTTTGGACTTGATTATCCTAATGTTGAACGGGCAGAACTCGCCTATCAGCGTGAACGCATCGACTTCGATACTTACTCAGCAATCCGCAAGGCCTTATTGAAAGGGCAGATCCCTCCTCAGGAAACGTCACTAGGTGGCTATATCGGTATCCATGGTGTCGGCGCAGGCGACCCGCGTATTCATAAGATAAGTGACTGGACACAAGGTTGTATCGCACTCTCCAACTCACAGCTCGATCATCTGGAAAAATGGATCAAGGTAGGCACCAGGGTGGTAATTACAGATGGACTTAGGCATTTATAAACAGAAAGGCATCCCTTAAAACGCACAAACATGAGATGGTCGAATTAACGCTTAGCTGGATGGTTCCATCGTCACGCGATTCCGCCCATTACTCTTCGAGGCATACAGTGACTTGTCAGCTTGATTAACCACATCCTTCCAGCACTTTATTTTCAGCTCATCATTTTCCACGCTACCAAGACCAGCGCTGATGCTCAGGAACTTCCAGGGACTTTTAGCGTGATTGATGGACAATTCTAAAATGGCCCTCACCAGGCGCTCGGCAAGAATAGATGCCTGATCGATTGTGGTCTCGGGAAGTAGCATTAAAAACTCTTCACCACCATAACGATATATCCTGTCGGAAGTACGGATCATATCCTTAAGACTAGTCGCTACTTTTTTTAGTGCGTGATCACCAGCGATGTGACCATAATGATCGTTGTACGACTTAAACAGATCAATATCAATAAGTATTACTGAGTAGTGACGATGATAACGGAGAAACGCGCTATGAACATGATGCAAATCAACCTCCATCGCGCGCCGATTACCGATACTGGTGAGAGAATCCTGCAATGACAAAGTTCTAAGCTTTTCGTTGGCTTGTTTCAACTCATCGAGGCGCTTCTCAATGGAATTCTCGATGATATCCTGCAAGGAGTCGAACAACTTGAAGTGCGCCTTAACGAGATCACTATGGGTAATTAGCCCAACCAGCTTTTCATTCTCTATCACCGGGATATGGCGAATATTCTCTGCGCCCAGCACAACCAGGGCATCGAACAGGGTTGAAGATCGCTGCACCGTAACCAATGGTCCTGACATCACTTCCGATGCCAGGCGCTCGTTGGCCTGCGTATAATCGGAAACTTGATGGAAGAGCGCCACAATATCGCGCTCAGTAATGATGCCGACCGGACAATCATCATCGACAATGATAATGCATGAATATTTATTGGAATACATTTTATCAATGACCTGGCACAGCGGAGCATCGTGCTGAGCAGTAGCAACATTTTGCGACATCAGTCGTTCAATAAAAATATCCTGCATCGTGCGTCCTTCCGTCAAGCGGAACTCAAATGTCTTTCTTCATCAACATGTAGCGGCAATGCAGTGAAATCATTTATATCTAATAAATCCCTGCTTAAACTCAATTTTATGGATCTGGAATACAGAATATCTCTGCCCTTGCACCGAAAAACCAAACAAAAAAACACGATAGTAACAGCAGCACCCACTTTTTAAGCTTTGATTAAGGCTGGCATGCTCTACTCACAATACACAGCTTGAGCTTGAGGAGGAAATTCTAATGAAAACCAAAGGGATCCCCAATATTATGCCAGGGGTGTTATTAGCAGGGTCAATATTGTTGATGGCGGCTTATCCAGCAGCTGCAAGCGATAACGATGATGAGCGGCATACTCGAGACTTGAACATCACCAAAGTGGAATGAAAAAAAGAAGATGCCAAACTAAAGATCAAAGGAAAAGGGGCCTCGGGTAATGAAGTCTCTATCTTTGATGCTGACAACGGTAATTTTATTGGTCAGGCTAAAGTCAAAAAAAAGGGTAAGTGGAAATTCACACTAAAAAACCCCGACGCCGTACCGTGTGCTATACAGGTGAAGTCTGCTGACGGTGAAGACAACATGACGATAGACCCTCCACCAAACGGTTGCGGTAACAATGACAACCCTGGTGCCAGCAGCGATCATCAGGTATTTGCCGTCAATGATCTTGGCATGCACTGCATGGATGATGATTTCTCTGTTTTTTCTATTCTACCGCCCTTTAATAATCTGCATGCACAGGTGGTGAACAAAGCGGGAAAACCCGTATTGATGAACCCCGATAACGTGGAAGTGCGCTACACGGCCATTGCTGACCCCAGTGGTTCGATCAATTCCACCAGCATCGGCAAAACCAATTTCTGGGATCATGTTAAGGACTTGTTTGGGGTCTCATCAGAACCCGATGTCGGATTAACCGGTGCCAGTATGCCAAGCGAGGTCAATGGACCACAGGTCTTTTCTCACTATGATATCCAGCACAAGCGTTATGTCGCAGACGGTATTCCTATCACACCAAGGGATGATTTCGGTCAGGAAAACTTTTTTCCACTGCTCCGTATTGAGGCCATCGATAAAAACAGTGGTGAAGTACTAGCAAGTATTGATTCGGTAGTGCCAGTGTCAGAAGAGATGGCCTGTGCAGATTGCCATCACTCCGGTGGTGAGGCCGCTGATGATCTGACTGCCGCTCGTTATGGTGATGTACAGTGGAGTAATGAGATCAAACCCGCAGTGCAATATAGAGAGAATATCCTCCTGTTACACGACGCCAAACATCGCACAAGCCTGATGAACAACCAACCGGTTTTATGTGCCCAGTGCCACTATTCACCCGCACTGGATCTTGCTGGAGCAGGACCGCAAGGTATACAGAATAGCGTGCCATTTCTTTCTTATGCCATTCATAAGCGGCATGGAGAGACGCTGGCTGGCACTATTCCTACGGGTGACACACCAGCCATTATCAGTGGCTCAGACACGGAGAGTTACTTCAACTGTCATCCTGGAAAACAGACTCAATGCTTCCGCGGTGCGATGGCCACTGCCGGTTCTAATTGCCAGGATTGCTGGCTGTAGGTGGACAGTATCCATTGAAAAACGGCAACATCCGCACGCCCTGGCTAGATATGCCAAAATGCCAGTCGTGTCACGTTGGCGATGTATTGAATCATCAGGGAAGCGACATTGTGCGTCGCCTGGCATACGACCCTGAAGATAAGGCTGCCACACCGATTTTGGCTGACAACAAACGCTTTGCGGAATCTGATACCGGTTTATACCGTTTTAGCACAGGCCACGGTGGCATGGACTGCACATCATGTCATGGCAGCCCTCATGCCATCTGGCCCAATGCTGATGAGAATGCCAATGACAATATCGCCGCCACACAAATCCAGGGGCATGCCGGCACCATTACAGAGTGCAACAGTTGTCATACGCCGGACAGCCTGCCGCTCACACTGGCAGGACCACACGGCATGCATAACGTCAATGACCCGCGATGGGGTGAAGAACACGGCGATCTTTATGAAGACAATCCTGCCAGCTGCCAAAGTTGTCATGGCATAAATCTGGAAGGAACACGCTTATCACGTACCGCTGTCGATCGTACCTACCAGACAGATGATGATCATCAGGGTAATAACAGCATCTGGCTTGCCAAGGGTACAGACGTGAGTTACATGTTGTGCCACGAGCGACCAGAAGCGCACGATGACTAAACCTTAGGTCTGACACCGAAGTGAGATTGCAGACTGTCAGGCCTAAAACGCAACAAAAAATGTAGCCCGGGCTGAGCTTATGCGCGCCCGCAGAAAGTGCCCCTGGGGTAAAACCCGATGAACAATGCTCTGCCCTCCCGGGTTTCGCTGAAAGCTCAGCCCGGGCTACTTACTTAATTACATAGCAAGAAAAAGGAGGAAGGAATGGGTTAAATAAATACTTCGATCTCTTAACACAGGCGTAACCAACTACAAAATCTCTAATGCACGGTTAATCGCATTTTTATTAAACCCCTCAACGCGGCGATATCCAACATAGATTAGTGGTGTTCAAGATCCTTGCAAAACATTAAAATTTGTCTTTGCTTTATCATTTCTATCCACATCAAAATCAATATAAGTAACGCCTTTATCATTAACCTCAGCCACAGTAGCAACTACCCACCCTCCACATGTTAAGATTCCCCCATGCGCTCACCATTTTCACCCCTACGCCTGTTCATCTTTATCTTCCTGATCGCCTTCATCCTGGCGATAGTTCAAGTGGGTATTATGACCATTGCGTTCGACAAACTCGGTATCTCATCGGATGCGGCACTGTTACTGCTCTTCAGCTCACTATTCGGCAGTGTGATCAACTTGCCACTCTTTCAGGTTACTGCAGAACATCGCAACCATGAACTACCACCTGCGATGTTTCGTGGGCTGTTACGACAGATGGCGAAGACATTCCACGGCAAGACAACGATCGCAATCAACGTCGGTGGCTGCCTGATCCCCTTTGTCTTCTGCCTCTATCTGATTCAGCATAATGCGCTATCATTGGCACAGCTTGGAGTTGCCACTGCTATTGTGACTGTGGTCTGTTATTTTTTCAGCCGTCCAATTCCTGGACTGGGCATCGGCATGCCCATATTTATAGCGCCATTTGCAGCGGCAATTACAGCGCTGTTGATAGGTGGCGAACAGAGCGCACCACTTGCCTATATCTGTGGCACTCTCGGCGTGATCATCGGTGCCGACATCCTGCGCATTAAAGACATCCGCAAGATGGGGGTGCCGATTGCGTCGATCGGTGGCGCGGGTACCTTTGATGGTATATTTTTAACCGGTATCGTCGCGGCACTACTAGCATAGTCTGCTGAATACAATGACAACGACTACTAACAGACAAACTATTTTGATTACTGGCTGCTCCAGTGGCATTGGCCTCTGTGTGGCAGAGGCATTGCATCGACGCGGCCATCAGGTCTTCGCCACTGCGCGCAAACAGGTTGACGTCGACAGACTCACCGGGCTCGGGCTGACAGCACTGCAACTTGACCTCGATGATAGTGCCTCGATCGAACTCGCTGTCGCGGAAGTGCTGAATCAGACTGGCGGCAGACTTGATGCGCTGTTCAACAATGCGGCCTATGGCCAGCCCGGCGCAGTCGAAGACCTCAGCCGCGAAGTATTACGCGGCCAGTTCGAGACCAATCTGTTTGGTACCCATGAACTCACCTCACTCATCATCCCGGTAATGCGTGCACAAGGTCACGGCCGCATCATCCAGAACAGTTCAGTGCTGGGGCTCGCCGCACTGCCGTTTCGCGGTGCCTACAACGCCAGTAAGTTTGCACTGGAGGGACTTACCGATACGTTGCGACTTGAGCTGCGCGATACCAACATCCATATATCGCTGATCGAGCCCGGCCCGATCACCAGCCGTTTTCGCGCCAATTCCTATGACAAATTTCAGCAGACCATCGATGCCGAACAGAGCCCATTCCGCGACGCCTACCTCGGCATGATCGCTCGCCTCACCAAACCCGGCCCGGCAGCGCCCTTTACGCTGCCGCCGGAGGCGGTATTGAAGAAGGTGATCCATGCGCTGGAGAATCCACGGCCACAGATACGCTACTACGTTACGTTTCCGACCTATCTATTCGCGACGCTACGCCGACTCCTCCCTTTTCGCGCGCTCGACTGGGTACTGAGCCGCGCATCGGGTACAGAGAATCGCTAACAGGCCATTTCAGCCCCGATTTCGGGTATAACTGGATTTCGGGTATAATCAGCGGCCAATTGAATGTAACCGACCGTATTTCAGGCGGTTTTACGAGCCGAGAGCATATGACACAAACCAATAGTTTCAATACCGAGACCACCCTCACCGTCAACGACAAACAGTACAGCTACCATTCGCTGTCTGTCCTCCAGAGCGCCAACATTGGCGACATCAGCCGCCTGCCTTTTTCACTGCGCGTATTGCTGGAAAATCTGTTGCGCCAGGAAGATGGGGTTGCAGTCAGCAAGAATGACATCGAAGCACTGGTTAAATGGGACCCCAAGGCGACACCTGACAAAGAGATCTTTTTTATGCCTGCGCGCGTTTTACTGCAGGATTTCACCGGCGTCCCAGCAGTGGCCGATCTCGCCGCGATGCGTTCGGCGGTCGATCGCCTCGGCGGTGACCCGCAAAAAATCAACCCGTTTACCCCCGCCGATCTCGTCATCGACCACTCGGTACAGGTCGACAATTACGGCAGCAGCTCGGCGTTCCGCGTAAATGCGATACACGAACTGGAACGCAATCGCGAGCGCTATAAATTCCTGCGCTGGGGCCAAAATTCGCTGAATAACTTCCGCGTAGTCCCCCCCGATAACGGCATCGTCCATCAAATAAATCTCGAACACCTGGCACCTGTCGCGATGACCGCTGAACGTGACGGCACGACCTGGGTCTATCCTGATACATTAATCGGTACCGATTCTCATAGCACGATGATCAACGGCCTTGGCGTACTGGGCTGGGGTGTCGGTGGTATCGAAGCCGAGGCGGCGCTGCTGGGCCAGCCCTGTTCTCTGTTAATCCCGCAGGTGGTTGGTTTCTGCCTCAACGGCGCACCAGCAGCAGGGGTAACTGCGACCGATATCGTACTGACTATCACACAGAAACTGCGTGAGCACGGCGTAGTGGGTAAGTTTGTGGAGTTTTATGGCCCGGGACTGGCCCATCTGTCACTGGCAGATCGCGCCACCATCGCCAACATGGCACCAGAATACGGCGCCACCTGCGGCCTCTTCCCGATAGACGAAAAGACGACCGAATATCTGGCACTCTCCGGTCGTAGTGACAACGTTGCACTGGTCGAGGCCTATTCTAAGGCGCAGGGGCTGTGGTACACACCAGAGCAGAAGACGCCTGATTATTCAGCCATCATCGAATTTGACCTCGGCAGCGTCGAGGCATGTCTCGCCGGTCCGAGTCGCCCACAGGACCGCGTACCACTGAGCGACGTACGCATGTCATTCCGCAAGGCGCTGATCAAACAGTTACAACAGAAAGATAACAACATTGAACAGGATGCCATTACTGACTGGCTCGATGAAGGCGGGCAACCGATGATGATGGCGCCGGAGCTGGCACAGGAGACCACTGGCGAGACACTGGATGCGTTTGAAAACTGCGTCCCCGTGCGTCAGGCCGATGGCGTCGCCTATAATCTTTGCCACGGTTCGGTGGTGATCGCATCGATCACCAGCTGCACCAACACCTCCAACCCGACAGTGATGATGGCGGCAGGTCTGCTAGCGCGTAACGCCATCCAGCGTGGTCTACACAGCAAACCGTGGGTTAAGACCAGCCTTGCACCTGGCTCCAAAGTCGTCACTGATTATCTAAAAGACGCCGGTTTGATGCCTTACCTGGAAGGCCTGAACTTCCACCTGGTCGGTTACGGCTGCGCCACCTGTATCGGCAACAGCGGACCCTTGCCAGAACACATCACCGAAGCGGTCCAGACCGGCGATCTCTCTGTCGGCGCGGTACTCTCCGGCAACCGTAACTTCGAAGGTCGCGTCAATGCACATGTACGTGCCAACTACCTGGCATCGCCCCCCCTGGTGGTCGCCTATGCTCTGGCGGGCAATCTCAACATCGATCTCGCGCGCGACCCACTGGGCGTCGGCCCCAATGGTGAATATGTCTACCTCAAGGATATCTGGCCATCACAGGAAGAGATCGCTGAAGTGGTACAACAACATGTGGGCGCAGCACAGTTTGACCGCAGTTATAGCGACATCTTTAAGGGCGACAAAGAGTGGAATGAACTCGATGTGCCGGAAGGTGACCTGTTCCAGTGGCAGGAAGATTCAACCTATATCAAGGAACCGCCGTTCTTTGCCGACCTGACACAGACCCCGGCACCGCTAAACGACATCAACGGCGCGCGAGTCCTGGCACTGCTGGGTGATTCAGTCACCACCGATCACATCTCGCCAGCCGGCTCGATCGCTGAAAACAGTCCGGCCGCCAACTACCTGATCGAACAGGGCGTCGCGCAAAAAGACTTCAACTCCTACGGTTCACGTCGCGGCAACCATGAAGTGATGATGCGCGGCACCTTTGCTAACATCCGCCTGCGCAATCTGCTGGCACCGGGTACCGAGGGTGGCGTGACACGTCATCTGCCCGCAGGGACTGAGATGTCGATCTATGACGCCTCTGCCAAATATCAGGCCGCAGGGACACAGTTGATCGTCATCGCCGGTAAAGAGTACGGGACCGGTTCATCTCGTGACTGGGCCGCCAAGGGACCCAAGCTGCTCGGCATCAATGCCGTGATCGCGGAGAGCTTTGAGCGCATCCATCGCTCCAATCTCGTCGGCATGGGCATCCTGCCACTGCAGTTCAAAGCAGGTGATGACGCAGCGAGTCTTGGATTGACGGGTGAAGAGACCTTCGCCATCACCGGACTCAATGCACTGACACCGGGGCAGACCATAGAGGTCATCGCCACCGCAGCAGACGGTTCAAGCAAAACATTTGAAGTACTGACGCGTATCGACACTGCGAATGAGATCGAATACTTTCGTCACGGCGGCATCCTTTCATACGTGTTGCGCCAGACCCTCGCCGCCTCTTAATGCGGCCCCGAAAAACGCTTAAGGCGCTGAGCATTTTGCTCAGCGCCTTTTTAATGTCATCCGCGCACGCCATCGTCAATATTGAAGAGATGCGTGGCAAGCCACAGCAGGATGGCTGGAGTGGCAACGTCAGCGTCTCTGTCAGTGGTGATTCGGGCAATACTGACAAGACAGGCGCCAGCACTGACGTGCAGCTCTACTGGCGACGCGCTCATATCACCCGCCTGATTGCCGCCAGCTACAGCTATGGTGAAAACAGCCGTGCCCGCGACACCAACAAGGGCTTTATTCATCTGCGCCACATCACGCAACAAACGCCGGGCATGGCGCTGGAGGTTTTTACTCAGGCGACGCGCAATGAATTTTCACGCCTTTCATTACGTACGTTGCTTGGCGCAGGCACCCGCCTGACCCTGCATGAAAAAAACACCACCGACAGTGCCTACCTGGGTCTAGGGGCCTTCTACCTCAGTGAAACACTGGAAAAACGTGCTGGTCTCAGTGATGACGGCACGAAAAAATTCTGGCGCGCTAACCTCTATCTCGCACTACGATATCGATTCAATGACTACACGCGCATTGCCAGCACCACTTACTATCAGCCGGCACTCGATAATGGTGATGACTACCGTATTCTCGAAGAGGGGAATCTGAAGGTCAAACTCAGCGACACGTTAGCTCTAAAGCTCACTATCGAAATCACCCACGACAGCGAACCACCACAATCGATTGAGAATACAGACATTAGCTACAAAACTGGGATTGAATACCAATTTTAATTTTGGCTATGTGAGCGCCGGGAGCATTCAGCACCTACAATAACGACAGGCTATATCAAAACCACCATTTAACCGCCCCAGCAAAACAATACATTACAAAACCAGCTTCAAAAACCACCCTCATCTGTCAATTTTATGGCGAAATAGTACTGCCCTGTGTATAATAATTTTCAGTTGCAACCAACAGAATTATCATAGCGCAACACAGAATTTAGAGACTAGTATCTCAAATTTTACTTTCGGTACTCGTGGAGGAAGCAGTAATGGCGGCAGAACTGAGAAAATATCCCCGTATCAACACGGCACTTGAAATCAACTATTCAATGGATGATGCTAGCGAGGCATCTAGCCCATTTGTTGGCACCGTCACCGACCTCAGCAAAAGCGGCGCAGGCCTGCTGGTCGACCAGGTACACCGCCCCGATGATATTGTCTGTCTTGAAGGGGTTGGCGGCGCAAAAAAACCACTGAATAGCGTCGTCAAATGGGTTAGAAAAACTCAGGGAAAATATCGCATCGGCGTAAAGTTCGTCCGCACCCCAACTTAGGCAAGCTCCCCTTTTTCCGCCAACCTGACGGATAAAGGGGAATAGTACTCCCCTCCCTCACTGCACTGTCGTGCAACCTTGTATTTTACCTTTGCAATAGGCACAGTAGCGTAACCACCGTCCATCGCCACCCGGCCAACAACGGTGACACTCGAACATCGTCAAAGCGGAGATCACTGCTATGAATATCGATCGTAGCCAAACAGAAGCCCGGACACCCTCATGCAGCCACATAACATCAGGCCTGTTTTTTTTCATATTGCTGTTTATTAGCACGCCACTATTACAGGCTGCCGCTGACGAGGTTGAACAGAAAAGCCAGGGCTTTGGCAGTACCTATCAAGAAGCGCTAAACAGCGCCTTGCTGACAAGCGTACAACAGGTGCGTGGCGTTGAGGCGGGTACCGCTAAAGGGTTACGCTTCGACCTCAATGCGATTTCCGCGGCCGATACCTTTCTTCACATCGACGGCAAGATTGAACAGACTGTCGATACCTACACCCAAAGCAGAGGGTGGATCAAAAGCTACGCCGTGCTCGATGTGAAAAAACCTAAAAATAAAGATGATGCCTGGCAGGTGACCATCAAGGCAGTGATCCCGATGTACAAACAGGCAGTCCCGGATGACAAACGTCAATCCATCGCAGTATTACCATTTCGTATCGATGGCGTAGCATTTTCTATCGACAACAGCAGCCACTCACCTTCACGGGTAGCAACACAACTCGCCAACGCCATTCAGACCACGCTGGTCAAGAGTGAACACTACGCCGTGCTCAATCGTAACTTCGGCAGCGAGCTTAATAACGAACAGCAGTTATGGGCATCGGGAAAGGTTAACCCGATCGAAGCAAGCAGACTGGGCGAACAACTAGGCGCCGACTTCATGCTACTAGGCCGAATTGACCGCTTCACGCTCACCCACAAAAAAAAGGAACTTCATGGCGTTGACTTCGGTGAACAAAAAGCAGAGGTGGAACTCTCTTATCAACTGATCGAAAGCGCCACTGGTAAGATTATCTGGTCGGATCAGAAACGCTGGTTCAAACCGGTTAAGAAAAACAAAAATCTCTTCACGCAGGATGATGAACCACACCCGCTCGCCGCTATTATTACCTCCCTTGGCAATGAGGTTGCAACGGATCTTCTTAAGAAAACGGCTCCCGCGTCTGCGCTAGAAAAGATAAGTAGCGCAGCTGAACAGGAGGAAGCGCCAATGCCTGAACGGCCACTGACACCGGGTGCTAGTGACAAGCCTGTTAACTGGTAAGACGAGACTGTAAGGTATTATGTGTTACTGATCGCTGATTTAATCGCCTGCATGAGTTTTTCATTGTCCGTCTGCGACTTGACCAGAGTCCCTTCCACCTCAACGGCGACCGCATGAGGGGCTTCCTGAGCCGAGAAAACAATCACCGGGGTGTGATGATCCTGACTGTTAAGTGTGGACAAAAGCTCAAGCCCAGAGCCATCCGGCAATCCAATATCAAGCAGCACTAGATCAAACACTTGATCGTTCGCAAACTGCTGCGCCTGCTTCAGCGTTACGGCATGCACCACCTGATACTTATCGCCCAGCAAGGTATCGACGATAACGGTGATATCCGGGTCATCCTCCACATGCAGGAGGCGCCCACCCCTGGCTGCAGCATAGGACAAACCTGAACGGATTGATACCAATAGCCTGTTTTCATCGATCGGTTTCTCGATCCAGTCCACCATACTGAACGCATCGCCTTCGACTTCGAGCCGGCCCTCATTGGCTTTAGCTGATACAACGATGACCGGCAGATTCACGGTAGCCTGATTTTCGCGCAGTTCGTGCAGCAATGTAAGACCGCTACCACCGGGGATCATCAGATCCAGCGTAACAGCGTTGTACTGATTATTCTGTATCTGCTGCGTTGCTTCCTGATAGCTGAATGCCTGATGGAAGCGATAACCTTCATTCTCCAGCATCATGCTAAGAAGCCTGGAAACATCGTGATCATCCTCAACGATCAACACCAACGGGGTGTCCGAACACGCCTCATCACGGGGCTCTTCAATCCGTTTTTCTTCAATCCATTGCTGTTCATGCCATATCGGCAGCTCCACATAGAAGGTGGTGCCCCTGCCTTCATCGCTATCAAAACCAATGCTGCCGCCTTGCTTCTCGACAATCGCTTTGGTGATATTCAGGCCAAGGCCGGTGCCTCCTTTCTGGCGGCTATCCGAACTGTCGGCCTGGGCAAACTTGCTGAATATCCTGGACTTGAACTCTTCCGGTATCCCTTGGCCATGATCATGCACAGAGATGCGAACACGATCATCTGTTGCCTCGATTGAGATTTCTACCTGATCATCTTTCGGCGAGTACTTGGCCGCATTGGACAGCAGATTGGACATCACCTGAATCACCCGTTGTTCATCGATGCAGACAATCACCACATCATCACAGCCGACCTTGAGTTCAAGGCGAACATCAAGCCGATCGGCATAACCCTTGTTCAACTCTATCGACTGCTGAACGACAGGAATCAAGTTCACCACCTGATTATCAAACTGCATCTTTCCAGCTGTAATCTTCTCCATATCGAGAATATCGTTAATCAGGTCAATCAACCGTTCACTGTTATTATTGGCGATGCCAAGCAGGGTCTTTGCCTTTTCAGATAATTCTCCGGCGGTTCCACCCAGAATGAGGCCCAGAGAACCGCGAATGGATGTCAGTGGCGTGCGCAGCTCATGGCTGACCGTGGAGATAAACTCCTTCTGCATCTGTTCAATACGTTTGCGCTCGGTGATGTCGCGGGTGATACCGACAAAACGCCGCACGCTATCAATAATCACCTCACTTACCGCCAGCTCCATCGGAAAGATGGTGCCATCCTTACGCCGACCGGCCACCTCGCGGCCGATGCCGATCACCTTTTTTTCACCGGTTGTGATGTGGTGCTCCAGATAGCCATCATGCTCGCTGTGATAAGGTTCTGGCATCAGCATCTTCACATTGTTGCCGATCACTTCATCATCGCTGTAACCGAAGATCCGCCTTGCCGCCGGATTGAATGACTCAACTGTGCCGCGCTCACTGATCGTCATAATGCCATCCACGACATTATCTATGACGGCAGAAAGTCGTTTTGTCTGCGCCGCAACTCTATTCTCCAGTTGCGCGGTAGACTGTTGCTGATTCTTTGCAAAGGCGTTGATCGCCGAGTACAAGGTGTAAAATTCATCACGCGCCGATGCTGCATCAACACGCACCGTCAAATCACCCTCCTGCAGTCGATTAGCTGCTGCGGCCAGATCCACCACCGGCGTCAGTATTCTTCTTGATATAAACCAGACAATCAGTAACAGTGAAAGCAGGCCAATAAGCAAACTTACGAGTAGCATTTGATTGAGCGCCGTAGCGACATCTGCAAACACCACTTTTTCCGGGACATCCAGCGTCAACAACCAGTAACGGCTGCGGTCGTGTGGTGAAAAGTATATTTTCTGAAAACCGTCCAGTGCTTTATGGAGGGCATGATGCTTCATATACTGATCCTGCTGGGTGGCGATTTCAGCCAGCTCCGGTTCAACCATCTGAAGCCTGTAGTCAACCCCCCGCTCCAGGCCGAATGTTTTGCTGGCATCGGCATGTTTGATGTAGTAGCCCCTCTCATCGACGATATTACGCTGCACGCCATTGGCTTCGGAGTGGATATTACTGAATAGTCGTTCGGTAGCAAGATTTATCACAATCAAGGCGACCACCTGCTCATCGGCGTTGTGGACAGGGCTAGCTAATCTCAATACTGGTAGATGCGGCACCTGAATGACACCATGTTCCCTGTTCAGGGTCACATCAGAATAGTAGGCCTCTCCGGCTTTCAGTTTGATCGTTTCGCTGACATAGAGTGAGTCAGACTTGTTCTGTAGCTCTTCGTCGGCAATCACCACCACATCACCTTCTGCGCTGATTTGCACCCTGACCAGTTCATCACCGCTGGCAGCGATATATCGGATCTGTTGATATTCAGAATGATTGGCCAGAAAGGCCGCAAAAATGGTTGTCAGACGTTTACGCCATTCCTGCAGCGTGTCACCACTTTCAGGATCAACACCGTTATGAGCGCGGGCGCGAACGATGGCCTGGATAGGTGGCACATCATGAAAGGACAGCAAGTTTCTATGATGATTGTCCAGGGAGCCTTCAATCTCATGTTTAAGCACAGAGAACTTGCTCTGTTCCAGTTCGATGACTTTATGTTCGGCGATACTTTTTGACTGCCAGTAACTGGTAAAACTGGTGACAATTAGGACAAAAAATATCAGCCCGCCCAACACAAGCGTGGTTTTACCCCGGAGCCCTAACCTAAAAAGCTTATCCATGCATCCGCCCCTCTAAGGGATTATAAATACCGAACAAAAAATGTCTGCATATGAGAGGCGAAAAAACAGACACCTCCAATATGTCAAATCTCACAGTTAACTATCGGCCTCCCCAACACATTATTGATGCAGTAATCCCAAATCCAATGGAAAATATCTACCACCTGCATTTCTCCGCCATTCGCTATCGATCATCACAACGAAACGGCACGGCCTATCGGCGACTAGCGGCCCTCGCTTCGCTCTCCATGGCCGCCGACGTCGAATTGTTCAATTCATCTTTGAACATTATTATGTTGCAGCGCAAAACCCCAGGGGCGCTTCACATCGGAACACCCAAGAAGTTTTTTAATTCCGAAACAACCCAAAGCGCTGCAACTTTTTTACAGCTACTCTACAATAGGGCTTTATTTAGCCGCCGTAATGCCTTAATTTATTCAGGAGCCTGTTTGTGAAACTCACCACTGCGGAATTCAGAAACTGGGAACATAAGAGCATCACCCTGCTGGGGATGTCGGGTGTCGGCAAGACACGCCTCTCGACCATGCTGCGTGACAACTGGTTTCACTACTCCGGCGACTACCGCATCGGCACGCGCTACCTGGATGAGCCGATCCTCGATAACATCAAGCAACAGGCGATGCAGGTGCCGTTTCTGCGCGATCTGCTGCGTACCGATTCGATCTACATTGCCAATAACCTTTCGGTCGATAATCTCAAGCCGGTTGCCAGCTTCCTTGGCAAGCTAGGCAACCCTGAACTGGGCGGACTGGCGCTACCGGAGTTCAAACGTCGTCAGGCGCTGCACCACCAGGCCGAGGTGCTGGCGATGCGCGATGTACCCGAATTTATTAACAAGGCGCAGGAGATCTACGGCTACAATCACTTTATTAACGATGCGGGGGGCAGCGTCTGTGAACTCGATGATGACAAGACCCTCAAGCTGCTGAGTGAACACACCCTGATTCTCTACATCAAGGCGACCGAGCAAGATGAGAAGGCGCTGATCCGCCGTGCCGAACTGGACCCTAAGCCGCTTTACTATCGAGAGGCGTTTCTCGATGAGCAGCTGGCTACCTATATGGAGCAGCGCTCGCTGCAGTATGTGGCACAGATCGATCCCGATGACTTTGTCCGCTGGGTCTTTCCGCATCTCTTCTATTCACGCATCCCGCGCTACGAAGCGATTGCAGCCGAATATGGCTACACCTTCACCACCACCGATCTCGCCCAGGTGCAATGCGAACAGGACTTCATCGCACTTGTCGAGCAGGCGTTGCAAGGGTAACTGCCGATATGCCACTCGTCGCCAATAGCAAACTGCCCACCTTCAAACGCCTTGAGGATATCGGTGAAACGATCATTCCGGGTGACAGCGCTATCCATCAGGATATTCGTGAGCTGCACATCGGCCTGTTGAATATGATGCCGGACTCTGCCCTTGCAGCGACCGAACGGCAATTTTTTCGTCTCGTCGGTGAATCAAACCAGATTGCCCAGTTCTATATGCACCCCTTCACGCTAGCTGAACTCCCGCGTGATGAAGTGGGCCGCGCCCACGTGGATCAGTATTACGAGAGCTTTGAAACGATCAAACAACAGGGGCTCGATGCATTGATCATCACCGGCGCTAACGTCACCCAGCCTGACCTCGCGATGGAACCCTTCTGGGAACCGCTCGATGAGATCATCGAATGGGCCTATGAAAATGTCACTTCGACCCTTTGCTCATGTCTCGCAACCCATGCAGTGATGCAGTCACGTTATGGCAAAAAACGCCACAATATGGGTTTCAAACGCTGGGGAGTCTACCCTCACTATCTGGTTGATCGTGAACACCCGCTGGTAGCGGACGTCAATACGCGCTTTGATATTCCACATTCACGTTACAACGACGTCAGCCGTGGGCAGTTTGAAGCGGCCGGCCTGAAGGTGCTGGTAGAAAGTGCCGCAGCGGGTGTCCATCTCGCTGTTAGCGAAGACCTGTTTCGCATCGTCTTTTTTCAGGGCCACCCGGAATATGACATCATCAGCCTGTTAAAGGAGTATAAACGCGAAGTAACGCTCTTTATAAATCACCAACGAGATGACTACCCACCGATACCGGAAAACTACTTCACCCAGCAGAGTGCTGCCATCCTGGAAGAGCACAAAGCGCAGGTGATTGCCGCCATCGCCAACGGGACGCCCCCCCCATCACTGCCTGAGGCGCTGATCACAGAACGACTCGATAACACCTGGCATGATACTGCCGAGGCAGTCCTCAACAACTGGATTGGCAAGGTATATCAGCTCACCAGCATTAAGCGTAATGAGCCATTTCAGCCTCATATCGACCCTGATGACCCGTTAGGACTTAAGTAACTGAATTGTCCCAAAATCCCCAGATAATTCCCTCATCCAATAATTTTATCCTGTTCAGGCTTTATTCAGCTTCATTCAGCTATCTTGATCTCCAGTGACGGGATATTCCGGTTTTGGGGAACAAGATCGGGGCTGAGGGTAAATCAGTTCATGCCTTCTTTATTCTGGAGCCTAACCCATAAAATGAGGAGAACACCATGAAACATATTATTTCTGCTGCTGTATTGGCTTCATCACTGATCGCTGCCCCTGCTATGGCCGATCTGGCCCTGGCAAAGAAGAGCGGTTGCCTGGCATGTCACAGTGTTGAAAAGAAAGTCGTTGGTCCAGCCTGGAAAGATGTAGCTACTAAATATAAAGGCGATGCCGGTGCAAGAGATGCGATCATCGCAAAAGTTAAGAAAGGCGGTAAAGGTAACTGGACTGAAGTTACCGGCGGCATACCGATGCCTCCATACTCACCACGTGTCGCTGATGCAGATATCGAAACATTGGTCGATTTTGTCCTGGGTCTATAACCCGAAATTTTCAACAACATCTGAAGTTACATTTTCCAAACCTCCGGCCTCACTTTCCCTCCCTCCCTTGGCCGGAGGTTTTTTATTCCCCCTTCCTTTTTTCACTGTATATATGACGGTAAATCCGGTTATGCTTGTGCCTCCGATTCAGGAAGGATTGACTTCGTTGTGCGAGTTTTAATTGTTGAAGATGAAACCGAACTGCGGCAACAGCTGCATAAGCAGTTACAAACGGCAGGCTATGCCGTTGACGTCGCCGAAAATGGGGAAGATGGCTACTATATTGGCACCGAGTACCCCATTGATATAGCGGTCGTGGATATTGGCCTGCCCAAAATGTCCGGCATCGAGATGGTGCGCTCCCTGCGTGAAGCTGGTAAGGATTTTCCGGTGCTCATCCTGACAGCACGCGGACGCTGGCAAGACAAGGTAGAAGGGTTAGAAGCGGGCGCCGATGACTATCTGGTCAAACCGTTCCATATGGAAGAGCTTGAGGCACGCCTCAAGGCACTACTGCGGCGTGCCGCGGGAGTGGCACAACCGACCATTACCTCAGGGCCGATTACACTAAGCACCACGCGCCAGGAAGTAAGGCTCAATGACCAGCTACTTGAACTGACCGCCTATGAGTTCAAGGTACTTGAATACTTGATGCTGCACGCCGGGCAGGTGATCTCTAAGACCACACTGACTGAACATATCTACGCCCAGGATTACGACCGTGACAGCAACGTGATTGAGGTATTTGTCGGACGACTGCGGCGCAAACTCGATCCACAGAATCAGATACAGCCGATTGAAACCCTCAGGGGACGCGGCTATCGCTTCAACATGATGGGGCCATGAAGCAGCCCTCCATCAATATCCGCATGTTGATCGCCGCCAGCTGTATTCTGGCTGGTTTTCTCAGCATTACCGCTATCACGCTCGATCGCACCTATCGTGTCAGCACCGAAGATGCCCTCAAGGAACGCATGTTGATTCAGATCACCGTACTGATCTCCGCCATCGAACAGGATGATCAGAAAAACATTCGCATGATCCATGCGCTTCCCGAACCGCGTTTCTTCACTCCCGATTCCGGGCTCTATGCCAGAATTATCAAGAACAGTGGTGAAGTCGTCTGGTCATCGCCATCGATCGTCGGCATTATGATCCCACCACATGCGACTGTCTCTCGCGGCGAGCAAAAATTTGAGCAGATCGTGTCGGCGACAGGCAAGCCGCTGTTATCGCTCAGCATCGGACTGACATGGGGCGAAGATGATGCCGAAAGCGAAGGCTATACCTTTGTCGTGAGCGAAGACCTCGCGCGTATCAACCAGCAGGTGAGCGATTTTCGCCATAACCTCTGGGGCTCACTCGGTGGCGTGTCGATAGTCCTGCTACTGATGCTGACTGTGATCCTCCACTGGGGGCTGGCGCCATTGCGCCGTGCGGCACAGCAGATCAGCGAAGTCGAAGCCGGCATGCACAAGGAGATACGCGGCGAATTCCCCAAAGAGCTCAGCGGTCTGACCAACAATATTAATGCACTGATCCGCACCAACAGCGAACATGAAGCGCGCTACACGGCGAGCCTTGGGGATCTTGCCCATAGTTTAAAGACCCCGTTGGCAGTACTGCGCGGCGCTATTGAAGCCTCACGCCCTTCTGTGGAGGTACTGCGTAAAACTACCGAAGAACAGGTACAACGCATGGATCAAATTGTGCAGTATCAACTGCAGCGTGCAGCCACCTCAGGACGTACCGCACTGACCGCACCGATCAGTCCCGAACGCATTGCAAACCAGGTGATTGCGGCACTCGACAAGGTTTACGCCGACAAAGGGGTACAGGGGAATCTTGCGGTCACCGCTGAACTCGAACTCCACATCGAAGAAGGCGACCTGATGGAGCTGCTGGGTAACCTGGTCGACAACGCCTATAAATGGTGCCAAAGACGCGTGGATGTCACCCTGTCACTTGAGTGTCAGGATCCACTGGACGAAAATCCGGCGACGAGGCTATTGATTGAAGTGGCCGATGACGGCCCCGGCATCTCCCCGGAACTTGCCGAAAAAGTGGTGCAACGTGGCTGGCGCAGGCGCGACGAGGATGAGATCGATGGACATGGACTGGGGTTATCGTTAGTCAGCGACATTGTGAACCTCTATGATGGCGAACTACAGATCAAACAGTCACCACTCGGCGGCGCACTGATTCAGATATACCTGCCAACCTGAAAATATTTTAACCCGTCTCAAAGCTCGACAACGACTGATGGGTGACTTTCTCAGCAGTGACCGCGACCACACTCGACTGCGCTGATCCTTGCCATAACCAGGCCGCTAAGGCTCTTACCGCAATGTCATCACCGCAGGCGAGCACTTCGACAGTGCCATCGGGACGATTACGCGCCCAGCCGCTCACCCCGAGTCCCCGTGCCTTTTGCTGTGTCGCAGCACGATAAAAGACCCCTTGCACCTCACCTGAAACGATACAACGCAGACAAACCTTCACAGAATCTTCTGACATATCACTATGGAAATATTATTCAGGCTTACCCGCGTGTGCATGACCTTCGGCATGCGACAGATAGATCGCGACACCGATCAGCGCAATGCCACCCGCAAGATAAAGCAGATCAAGTGGTGTCTTAAATTTAATATCCACCGCATACTCAAAAAATTTCACAATCAGAATCATCAAGATCACCTTCGCCAGGCGACTCTTAAGATCATCCAGACTAGTGATCATCAGCACACTCGAGGAGATCTTTTTCCCTTCAGCCTGATCGATAGCACTAATAAAGAGTTCGTATAACCCCAGTGCAAAGATCAACAACACAGTTGCCAGTAGATAACCGTCAACGATTTCCACCACATGGGTGACTGTCTCGCCACGTAGATCGGCACGGACATCAGTGCTTAACGATGGCGAAGCATATTCTATAAGATGCGTAATCATATAGTAGGCATCAACGGTCGCCATAAAGAACATCGCGAACGCTGCCGCAAGACTGGAGAGCACCGCCGACAGCACCACAAATCGACTGTTCCATAAAAAACCTTCAAAGGCCTGTCCAATTCTTTTCATCATCTACCACGCATATTTTGGTGATTGTTCAGTAAAAAAACAGTTCCGACTCAATTCCACAGTTGCGACCGATCGATCATAACACGCCATCATCACGATGATCCTGCTCAAAGGTCGTCAGACAACGTGCTATCTCGGCACCCAGCAACACCACCAGCCAGGAGACATAAATCCAGACCAGGAATACCGGTATCACAGCCAACGCGCCATAAATCACCGTATAGGTAGGAAATGCCAATACGTACCAGGCAAACCCCTTCTTTGCCAGCTCAAATAGCAGTGCCGCCACCACTGCAGCAACCATCCCTGCGCCCCATGAAACTTCACAGTTTGGCACCACCACATAAAACAACAATAGCGCAATACCCGTGACCGCAATGGGTGCGACCATCAACAACATATTTTTCATACCCGTAACGGTTTCACCAGCGTCGGCTACCAATGGCAATGAAACCACATATGAAGTCAGCAAAATACTGGCGGCAAACAGGATGGAACCAAACAGCAGCACCCCACCATAAATCAACAGTGCAGAGAAAATATTTCGCTTCGGTTTAGCCTGCCAGATATCATTCAATGCAACGTTAATAGCGTTCATCAACATCAATGCGGTCAGCATTAAAAACAGCAGCCCAATACCACCACTGCTAGCAGCAGTCTCAACGAATTGCTGAAAGTGTACCTGTAACTGCTGGCTGGATGCCGGCACAAAATTATTAAAGATATAGCCCTGAATCTCATCCACCAGCGAAGCAAACAGAGGAAAGAAGGCAAGGATTGAAAAGACAACTGCTAACAATGGTACCAACGACAACAGGGTGGTGTAACTTAACGCGGCAGCCGTACGGGTACAGTTATCCTGAACAAAACGACGAATCACATAACGCAAAAAAAGAAAGGTAACATGCGCGCGGCCAGGGCTGTTATTCAAAATAGGAAGTTATTCGAGATTGAGATCTTGCTCGGCCTGATGCCTCGCTTCATTAGCCAGCCGAATAGCTTCATGAACTCTATTTTCGTCAGCGGCAACCACTGCCCGGTTAAAAAGCAATGTCGCTTCATTGGAGAGCAGGCCTCGTTCGGTCGCTTTTAGTAATGCCGACTTGGTGGCACTCATCACCTGCGCAATATCCTGTGCCTTGATCGCCTCCACTCTCGCTGCCGTGGCATCATCACGGGCATCACCAAACTCGCCCAGCTCCAGCTCACGTTCCGCCTTGTTAAGCAATGCCTCGGCCTGCTGCACTTTTTCGCTGGCATGCTCGGCAGCGCCTGCGTCATGGGCTGCACTCACCGCCTGCCTCGCATCACTCATCTCCTGAGTCGGCGCGCTAGCACACGCTGCCAGCAACAGGATCCAGGGAATGAATAGAACACTTGATATTCTCAAAAAGACACCGCCATAGCAACCACTCATAACACACTGCTGGACAAAAGAAAAACAGCCCCAATCCTGCATAAACTGAACACAACTGGCTGAAATTATCGCCCTCGTTCTGTAGGCTGTCAAGGAAAGGCGCGTTAGAATAAGCGCTATCGGAAACAATCATAAATTCAGGAAAAGTTGCGCATGACCACCACAATTTATCACAATCCACGCTGTTCAAAATCACGTCAGACACTGCAGCTGCTCAAAGACAACAATATTGAGCCTGTAATCATCGAATATCTACAATCCCCACCTTCAGAGCAGGTGCTGGATGAAATTCTCACCCTGCTTGACATCGAACCGCGCGAACTGATGCGAAACAAAGAAGCGGCCTACCAGGAAAACAACCTTAAAAATCCGGCCCTAACTCGCGCTGAACTGATTTCCGCTATGGTGCAGCACCCTATCTTGATCGAAAGACCCATTGTGATTAGCAACAATAAGGCTGCTATTGGCCGTCCGCCTGAAAACGTACTGGAGATCATCTAACATGACAGAGATACTAGTACTCTATTACAGTCGCTACGGCAGTGTGGCAAAGATGGCCCAGCTGGTCGCGCGAGGCATCGAAGAGATGCCAGGGGTGACAGCACGCATCCGCACGGTCCCTGCGATTTCAACGGTGTGCGAGGCAACTGCAGATAGCATCCCCGCTGAAGGCGCACCCTACGCAACACATGATGACCTCAAACAATGCGCTGGACTGGCACTCGGCAGCCCGACGCGTTTTGGCAACATGGCCGCGCCGCTCAAATATTTTATCGACAGCACCAGTGACCTGTGGCTGAGCGGGACATTGAGTGGTAAACCGGCAGGGATTTTCACCTCAACCGCCTCGATGCATGGCGGCCAGGAGAGCACATTACTCTCGATGATGTTGCCACTGCTGCACCACGGTATGTTGATCAGCGGCATCCCCTATAGCGAAACCGATCTACTCACTACCCAGAGTGGCGGCACCCCATATGGAGCAAGCCATCTCGCCGGTAACGATGGAAAATCACCGCTCACAGAAGAAGAAAAACGACTCTGCCGGGCGTTGGGTAAACGGATCGCAGAGACAGCACTTAAGCTTCAGGCTTAATACAACACCAGATAGCTAATCAAGTATCACGCGCCATAAACGCTTTCAAAAAGGGAATGGTCAAGCGACGCTGCGCCGCCAATGTGGCATGATCGAGTGCTGCGAGTAGCGAAAACAGCGAGTGCATGTCGCGTCGTGTACGACTAAAAAGATAATGTGCCACATCATCACCCATCTCCATGCCGATCGCCTGAGCACGCGCCTGTAATGCCAGCACCTTCTGCTCATCGCCAAGTTCATTAAGCTGAAACACCAGCCCCCAACCCAGGCGCGTCACTAGATCCGGGAGTAATAACGCTAATCCTTGTGGTGCGGCATTTGCCGAGACAATCAACTGCGCCTCATTAGTCTGCATACGATTATAGAGATGAAAGATCGCCTCTTCCCATTCACGCTGGCCCGCAATTGCCTCAATATCATCGAGACAGACCAGCGCCAAAGATTCCATCCCTTCAAACAGTGCTGGCGTAAACAACTCATAATCACGCAGTGGCAGATAGACTGCCGCCTCATCACGTGCAGCAACACGATGACAGGCCGCCTGCATCAGATGTGATTTTCCACTCCCTGCAACACCCCAGATATAGAGTGCCGTCGCATCACCGTCGCGATGCTGCGCTGCATGTTGCAACGAGGTAATCGCCTGCTGGTTATCAGCGGGGAAAAAGTTTTCAAAGGTTGCGTGATCACGTAACCGGATACTCAACGGTAACTGCATCGCCATGCCAATAAAGAATTACTCTACCTTGCGCGGAGGTGTTTCAGCAACAGCACCTGCCTCAGATTCAGATTCAGATTCAGATTCAGATTCAGATTCAGATTCAGATTCAGATTCAGGCACATTATCCGAGCCATAAAGGCTGCTATCAAGATAACGTTCATGGGCATGACGTAGCAGTACCACTAATACCGCTGACACTGGCAATGCCAGCAAAATGCCAAAGAAACCGAACAGCTGTCCACCCGCCATCACTGAAAAAATCACCATCACAGGATGCAGCCCGATACGTTCACCCACTAGCCACGGCGTTAACACAAAACCTTCCAGCAACTGTCCAACGCCAAAGACCGCAATCACCAATAACAGCAGTGAAAAGTCGTGCACCTGCACCACCGATGCAACGCCAGCAACCACAATGCCTACGATCAAACCGAGGTAAGGAACAAAACTGACTACGCCGGCCAGCAGTCCGATCAGAAAGGCAAGGTCGAGTCCCACCGCCCACAGGCCAACGGTATAGATCGTACTCAATGCCAACATCACCGAAAGCTGACCACGCATAAAGGTACCTAGCACCTCATCACAATCCATCACCAGACGGCTCACCAGTGATTCCGATGCGCGCGGTAGCAGCGCCCGCAGGTGCTCCACCAGATCGCCCCAGTCGCGCAACAGATAAAAGGTGACTACTGGAATCAACACCAGATTACCCACCCATTCCAGTAGCGCCAGCCCTGATTTTGAGACCACAGCGACGAGGCTGATCGCAGTACCACCCACTTGTCGCCAGTGCTCCACAAATGCCTGTTTGAAGAGGTCGAGGTTAAGGGAGTGTTCACCAAAACCCACATGCTGCTGCACCCACGGCAGCGCCACACGTTGAATCCAGTCGACATAAGCGGGCCAGTTATTGATGAACACCCCCATTTGTCTTTCCAGTAGCGGCACAATCACAATCGGCAACATCAATGCCAGGAGCGAGATAACACTAAAGACCGTCAATGTTGAACTGTTGCGAGAGATACCCCGCCGTTCAAGACGTACCACAAACGGATGTCCCAGATAGGCAAGCAGTGCTGCAATCAAAAAAGGTGTTAACACTGGCGCAAGCAGATAGAGTAAAACGCCACCCCCCGCCACCAGCATCAATATCCACCACTTCTGTGCTTCAGCCATCGTCAATCACTTCTGTTTATATCTTCGCTGGCACGCGCTGCCACCGCACGTCGCCCCCAGGTCCACACATAATCGACACCACTCAACAGGGTCGTCACTAGCACAAAATAGATCATGCCCTCGATCAACAGCTCAGGCAGCGGCAACAGACTCATTGATAACACCACCAAAAACCCCAACAGGATCTGCGACACAGTGTTCAACTTGCTAACAAACGACGGACTCATGTCATACTGGCCGATCAAGTGGTGATATGCAAAGCCGCCGACGACAATCAATACGTCACGCACCAGTACAATCACCACCAGCCACAGCGGCAACAGCCCCAACCACGCCAATGAGATGTAGGTACTCACCAACAACAGCTTGTCGGCCAGCGGATCTAGGATCGAGCCAAGACGACTGGCACAGTCATATCGCTTGGCAATATAGCCATCCAGCCCATCGGAGGCGCCGGCTACTGCAAACAATAACAGTGCGACGCCATAGTGTTCATTGAGTAACGCCAGCACCACTGGCAATACCAGCAAGATCCGCAGTATGGTAATAATATTGGGGATACCACGAAGGTTCATGGGGCCAGGCGATACCACAACAATTCATCGACTTCATCGGGCATATTCCACGATGACACTGGCAAGGCATCGCTGCTGTCATCGACATTAATGACCGCAGGGGCCTCGATCAGCGTGCGTCCAAAACTGATGATCTGTGCAAGTCCCTCACTATTGCCACGCACCTGCAGCGCAAAAGTCACCGCAGCGTCCACCACACTCTCAACCTGCATCGACGTCACCATATCCAGCGATCCTAAAAACTGCGAGGCACGCGCATAATCTTCCAGGGTGTTGATATCTTTCACCGTCACTCTGACACGGCCACTCTGCGATTCATCGAACACTTTCGCAAAGCGGCGCCCAAGATGATCTGCCGTCCCATCGACACCGGCCGACAGCACCTCGGCCTGCAATGGGGAGTTTGATTGCCAGTGTTCCTCGCCTCCGCCCTGATAGAGCGTCCAGCGCGCTTCCCAGCCACCGCTGCTCTGCCGGTACAGCCTTCCCACCAATACTGCTTCAGTGGCGTAACGGACCGAAGCGGTTAGAATGGCATCCTGAAAGTTACCCCAGACATCGGTGAAACGCAGTGCCGCCTGATCCTCAAGATCCCAAAGCGGCACAAATAGCGGCAGGCCGCGACGCTGCGCATGTTGCTGCATCACCTTTTTCAGCTGCGACAGGGTATCTGCCCCCATCAGGGAACGCTTGCCACCATCATCAACCACCACCCACACTAGAGTGGCAGGGCGCACCTGACCCCACAGCGGTATACCCGCCTTGCGTAACGATTGATCAATCGCAGCGGGATCGAAACGTATCCATAGCATCTGTGATTGCCCGCCCCCCGCTTCATCACGCTGCCCAGCCATGCGTGGCAGCTTCCGGTAGCGATATTGCTGCACCAGCTGCAGCGAACGACTGTAGAGTCCTTGCAGCGCATCCACAGCGGGTGTATTGCGATCACCACTGATGCGGATCAACACCTCGTCCAGTGCAGCTCGGATGGCCTCGTTGCGTTCATCACGGCCCTGGCTGGTCACCAGCACTTCGGTCTCATACAGACCACGCACTTCAGCAGAAAAGGCACTCACTGGCAAAATTAGCGCAAATAAAAGGCCACTGAACAGCCACTCCAGTCGCATTTTTGTTCCTGTTTTCACCGAGGATCCTCTGGTAGTGCGCACGAGAGTGACGGCACGAAGGATGGCACTGCTATCAATATCAATCATAGGCGTTCATTGTATCAGTCAATCGAGCGCTTCCCCAGATATTACACACCCCGAAGAATCACCCCCAAGCCACGAGCATGGCACATAAATTTACGTTAGAATAGCGTCCGGAGCAGTGCTCTGACAAATCCACCCAATCACAGCCATAGTTAGTCGACCCCGTGAATTCAGATAATACAAAATCAGAGACCGCAACCAGCACCTCCCTCAGCTACCGTGATGCAGGCGTCGATATCGATGCCGGTAATGCACTGGTCGAGAAGATCAAGTCCACCGCTAAAAAGACGATGCGCCCTGGGGTACTCTCCGGTCTCGGCGGTTTTGGCGCGCTATTCGAACTGCCGCTAGAGCGCTATCGCCAGCCGGTGCTGGTCTCCGGTACCGACGGCGTCGGCACCAAACTAAAACTGGCGATCGAAACTGGCAAACACGACACCATCGGTATCGACCTGGTGGCGATGTGTGTCAACGATCTGATCGTGCAGGGGGCGGAACCACTTTTTTTTCTCGACTACTACGCCACCGGCAAACTGGATGTTAACGCCGCCGCCGAGGTGATTCAAGGGATTGGCAAAGGGTGTAAGCTAGCCGGTGCCGCGCTGAGCGGCGGTGAAACGGCCGAAATGCCGGGCATGTATCAAACGGGAGACTACGACGTCGCCGGTTTTTGCGTCGGTGTCGTCGAAAAGGATCTAATCATCGATGGCAGCAAGGTTGCCGCAGGAGATGCGCTAATTGGCCTCGCCTCATCAGGTCCGCACTCTAACGGCTATTCACTGATCCGCAAGATCATCGAACACTGCGGCGCTGACCTCGGACAACCCTTTGGGGACAGCACCCTCGGCGAGACCCTGCTGACACCGACGCGTATCTACATCAAACCATTATTAGACCTGTTCAAACAGATCGATGTCCATGCGCTGTCGCACATCACCGGCGGTGGCCTGCTGGAAAATCTGCCTCGCGTCATGCCTGAAGGTACCCGTGCTGAAATCGACTGCCACGCCTGGCCACGCCCGGCCATCTTTGACTGGCTGCAGCAACAGGGCAATGTCACTGTTGAAGAGATGCACCGCACCTTTAACTGTGGAGTCGGCATGGTGCTATGTGTCGCCGCAGACGATGCCAACCAGACCATCGAACTGTTACAGCAACTGGGAGAACAGGCGTGGCAGATCGGCACCATTCAGTCGGCCCCAAATGAAACCGCAAGCGTGACACTCTCTAATACTAAATGAGCAAAACCAATAGTGGGAGCACAGCCGCACTGCCCATTGTCGTGCTGATCTCAGGCAGCGGCAGTAACCTGCAGGCCATCATTGACGCCATCCGCGATGACGGCCTGCCAGGCGAAATCCGCGCGGTCATCAGCAATCGTCCAGATGCTTATGGCCTGGTGCGTGCTCGTGCTGCGAATATCCCTGCAGAAGTTATCGACCACACCACTTTCAACAATCGCACCGAATATGAAGTGGCACTACAACAGCTAATCGACCAATATTCCCCGGCACTGGTAGTACTCGCAGGCTACATGCGCATCCTCGGTGCTGCATTTGTCGAGCATTACCAGGGACGGATGCTGAATATTCACCCATCGCTACTGCCCGAGTTCCCCGGCCTCAATACCCACCAGCGTGCGCTGGATGCGGCCGTTGCAGCACACGGCGCAAGCGTCCATCTGGTCACCAATGAACTCGATGGTGGTCCAGTGATCATTCAGGCGGCAGTACCACTACTGCCAAACGATGATGCCACAGTGCTGGCGGAACGCGTCCAGACGCAGGAACATCAGATCTACCCCCTCGCCATCCGCTGGTTTGCAGAAGGGCGACTGACAGTAAAAGCGGGTGACATCCTGCTCGACCAAAAGCCTCTGAATCAGCCCATCAACTACCGCCCAACTACTGTCTCACCATGAACAGACTAGCGCGACTCTCGCAACACCTCCATTCAATGGCGGTGCCACAATCCTATTTGATTCTGCCATTTCTATATATGGGGATTATTTTTTTGCTCTCGTCAATTAGCGGCGATGATTCTCTCAAAATTGTCGACCCGTTCACTGGCGCCATCAAAACGATTATCTACAATGGCGCCCATATACCGCTGTTTGCGTTACTAGCGTGGCTCTGGTGCTGGACGCTGGCAGGCTGGAATATTTCACTTAGCGGACGCCTGATGCTCGCCTTCTGCTTAACCACAACTTATGGGATCGTGGATGAGTGGCACCAAAGTTTCACGCCGGGACGAGATACTTCCTTTTTAGACGTCATGCTTGATATGCTAGGTGCCTGCATCGCAGTGCACTTTTATCGCGAACAACAGCGGGCAACCGCAAACGGGTAATCCATGTTTATCACCAGAAACCACATCTATACTGAAGGATCGATAGTGAAAAAAATATTCATTTTTTTTCTGATGAGCGTAGCCACCACGGCCGCCTATGCTGAAACCCGCTATATCACCGATCGCCTCGAGGTTACGATGCGTAGCGGTGAAAGCAATCAACACAAAATCCTGCGCATGCTCGGCAGCGGTACCGCACTGGAGCTGATCCAGACCAATCCTGACTCTGGCTACTCTCAAATTCGTACCGCCAATGGCGCAGAGGGATGGGTGATTACCCGCTACCTGGAGCAACAACGTAGCGCACGTGATCGTCTCGCTACCACAGCAAAGCAACTGGCGCGCATTAAAGCAGAAAACAAGACGCTAAATGACAAGCTGGCACAGCTCACTCAGCAAAATCGAGAACTCACCTCAACCACCACCAAGCTGAGTGCTGAAAATGAAAAACAATCGAAAGAGTTCACACGGGTGCGCAACATCTCATCTAACGCACTCGCGCTGGATAGTGAAAACACCACCCTCAGAGAACAGACACGTCAGCTTGAACGCAGCCACCAGGCCTTGCAGCTGGAAAACGACTCGCTCAAAGATCGTAGCGATCGTGACTGGTTTATTGTCGGCGCAGGCGTTATCCTGCTCGGCATGATCATCGGCCTGATCATTCCCAAGATTAGATGGCGTAAAAAGTCTGACTGGAGCTCGCTGTAGCGCGATTGGGAGTCATATCGCCCAGATGAAACCGGGCTGCTGCGATCAACATAAGCCATTGCATCACTGCGATGCAATGGCTCATGAAACCCTAACGAACCTCTGATTAATCCTAAGCCGCACGGCCCAGGTTCTGAGAAACCGCTTCAACAGTATCCAGACTCAAAGGATTATCACTGCTGTCTTCCAGAATAGCGTGTATTTCAGTCACTGCCTTGCCGTAATCCTCTGGAGCAATCTTGGCAAAAAGCTTCTCCTGTGAACGCTGTAGTACCCGCTTTGAAATATGATCATCCGGCTTGAATTCACTCAAAATCGGGGCGTAACGCCACAACACCCCCTCCTCCCCTTCGATATCACGAATATATCCCGTCACCTCCTCCCGGATAGGATGCTCACGTCGGTTACTGATAATCATCCAGGCCACAAAACCTACCACTGTCGCCGGTATCATCATCACCCACACCAGCTTGGAAAAGACCCTGTCGTCAACCGCACCACTCTGTAAACCATACATGCCAACAGCAAAGCCAAGACCGTAAACTATCCCGGCAGCCAGCACCCCAAATAATTTGGTCTTGTCACGGATTGGCTTGGCGCGTTTTTCGTAATCGAGTCGAGGCACATCGAAGGTTCGTTCAAACTCCCCCAGAATCTCTTTTTTTATCTGTCGTCTATTTTTTTTCTTCTCGGCCATACTCATACCCCTTGCCCACACCTAACTCACCTGCACGTTGCCATTATCGTTGCTCACAGCAGCCATGAATTATACAAAAATGGGGAATGGATGTGTAACGTTAGCGCTACCACGAACGTGGTAGTTTCTGATGAATAATAATGCGTCCACTTTCGACCTGCACATAGCCACCGACGACCAGGTCCTTCATGATGCGAGTCACCATTTCACGTGATGCGCCAACCATTTTGCCGATATCCTGATGAGTCGGTTTTGGCTCGACAATCATCTTACCTCCCTCCTCACTCTCCTCCGCGATACTCAGCAGTGTTCTCGCAACCCGTCCATAGACATCAAGCAACGCAAGGTTTTTAACATTATCGGTCAATGCGCGCACTCGCTGGGTGAGATTTTTAATCACCTTTAGTGCAATCTCAGGATGACTCACCAGCACTTTCTGAAAAGCAGCTTTAGAGATCACACAAAACTGACAGCGCTCAATCGTAATCACTGACGCAGAGCGAGGTAGATCATCCAGCAGCGCAAGCTCACCAAAATATTCCCCCGCCCCCTGCGTATTCAGAATGACTTCACGCCCTTTTTCACTGGTTAAAAAGATATTCACCCGGCCACTGAGCACCAAAAACAGTGAATCGGAATCATCACCCTCATGAATCACAATGGTATTTCGGGGAAAACCCCTTACTGTCGCACCGCCATAGACCACCGCTAGCTCATGCTCATCCAACCCGGCGAAGAGCGGAATATTGGCTAACTGACGATCCATCTAACCTCCGTCAAACCCATATAACCCCAGCTATTATCGTTGCTTATTTGAGCCGATCATAACACGCATAAGCAATCTAGCATAAGAAAGCGCGTTCAGAACTTACTAGTTCCCCCCTTTTACACAATTAAGGTATGCTATTGGTATTTACAAATAAAACATTCAAATAGTTTAATATACTTACATCTCGCTGAAATTTAAACATAATCTCCAGGAGAAAATGCTAGCAGTGAATAGAGCACGTCTCTCTCAACAAAAAATCACACCATGGTCGTCACCTGATTTACCAGAGGATCTTCTTTGCGATTCAAGCCAAAAGGGGTAATCCTCGGACTCATTGGCGGACTACTGGGCGCGTTTCTCGGGCTTGGTTCATGGGCGCTTGAGCTGGAAGAAAACACAGGCCTGGAGTGGTTATTTCACCAACGTGGCGCGATACAACCCCCGGATGAAATTGCAATCATCGCCATTGACAAGCACTCAGCGGACCAGCTGGGCCTGCCTAACGAGTCTGAAAAGTGGCCGCGACAATTGCATGCACAACTGGTCACACAACTCGCCACTGCTGGCGTAAAGAGCATTACATTCGACATGCTCTTCAAGACACCGCGCGACCCAGTAGACGACCACGCCTTCGCCAATGCCGTGGATAGTGCCAATAATGTCATTCTGTTTGAGTTTATGAAAAAAGAGCTGGCCAACGGCACCACAACAGATCAGACCATGACCATTCGCAAGCGCATCCAGCCGATACCACCATTAGTTGATGCCGCAGCAGCACTGGCACCCTTTCCGCTCCCCAAGGTGCCGCTTAAAGTGAGTCAGTTCTGGCGCTTTGCCCCCGATGCAGGGGACGCCCCCACACTGCCCACTACCACGCTACAGCTCTACACACTGGCCGCATACGATGACTTTCGTACCCTGCTACAACAGGTTGCACCGCAGCATTTAGCACTGTTGCCGGCCACTCAACAGATAATTCTTCAACAGAAAGTACTTGTGCCGTTCATCCATCAACTGAAGCGTCTTTTTACAGACCATCCAGCCTTAATGGCAACATTGACTAGCGCGGCAAAACACCCCGCAAATGTGTTTCAACACAGAGACCTGCTGCTCGCCTTTTTACGCATCTATGATGAGCGTGACAGTCAGTATCTCAATTATTATGGCCCACCACGCACTATCACCACCATTCCATTTCATCAAATCATTCAAAGTAATAGCACCCCCGAATACCGCTCACAGCTGGCAGCTCTCAAGGGCAAAATCATTTTTGTTGGGTATTCTGCGGAGCTACAGTGGGAACAGAAAGATGGTTTTTATAGCGTCTATTCACGCGACGATGGGCTCGACATCAGTGGTGTCGAGATCGCGGCCACTGCCACCGCTAATCTATTGCAAGATCGTGCAGTCCAGCCACTCTCTGCCACCACACACTTTGCCACCCTGCTGCTGTGGGGATTGATCATCGGCATCATCGCCTACCAGCTACCGGCAATCATCGCCACGCTCAGCACCCTCATACTCGTCGCTGGTTACTCTACACTGGGACTCTATCAATTCAGCAACGCCCATCTGTGGCTACCACTGTTAATACCACTGCTGATACAGGCGCCACTTATCCTGTTTGCTGGCATCATCTGGAAACACCTCGAAACCGTGCGTGAACGCCATAACATTCACCAGGCGTTTAGCCACTACCTGCCAGGACAGGTGGTAGAACAACTATCAAAAGATAGCTCTCAACTCGCCCCCGGGGGGCAACTACAATATGGCGTCTGTCTCTTCACCGATGCCGCACAGTACACGCGACTCTCGGAACAGATGTCGCCCGATGCACTCGGCATGTTGATGAACCGTTACTACGCAGCGATATTTGCCCCGATCCATGCCCACCAGGGCAGCATTTCAGATGTCGTTGGCGATGCTGTGATGGCCCTTTGGCCCAGTACAAAACCCTCCGCTGAGCTGCGTAATGCGGCATGCCATGCGGCGATAGAATTGATCTATGCCATTGAGCAATTTAATCGCAATAACCCATCACACCAGCTACCGACCCGCATCGGGATACACTGTGGTGAAATCCTGCTAGGCAATGTGGGTGCCGTCGGACGTATCGAATATCGGGCCACCGGTGATGTGGTCAACACCACCTCAAGAATCGAGGGCATGAACAAACAGTTTGGCACACGCCTGCTGGTGAGTCATGATGTGCTGCACGATCAGAGCGATTTTCAACAAAGGCCGCTGGGCAGGTTCATACTCGCCGGGAAATCACGCCCGATCCAACTACACGAACTTATCTGCCGTATCGATGACGCCACTGAAAACCAGCGACAACTATGCTCACAGTTCGCCACAGCGCTCGCCCTGTTTCAGCAGGAGAAGTGGCGAGAAGCTCACACATTATTCCGTGAAATAGCCAGTACCTACAACGATAACGCCTCTCATTATTACCTTAATATATGCCAGAAATTCCAGCACACCCCGCCAGCAGCGCCATGGGATGGCACCATCACCATAGAAACCAAGTAAAATTATATAGTTACAGTATCTTGCCGAACATTCAGCTTGCACAGCCCCATTTTTTATTTGGCGCTTGTATATAAAATAGAGGCGCCACCACAGA
The DNA here is from genome assembly GCA_945788675.1 of uncultured Gammaproteobacteria bacterium. Taxonomy (GTDB): domain Bacteria; phylum Pseudomonadota; class Gammaproteobacteria; order SZUA-140; family SZUA-140; genus SZUA-76. The sequence continues at coordinate 39,314 of CALZMY010000121.1, forward strand.
CTAAGCTTTCTATTTAAACAATATTATTCACCTACATTATAAGCCATTGTTAATTAGTCGACCCTGAAAAACCCACAAGCTCCTGACCAATAAAGAAAAAGAAGCTGGAATGAGATAAAATAACGTCCAGAAACCGGTGTTAATCGCAGTAAAACTGGACGAAAAGGACAGCGCGGATGA
>CALZMY010000122.1 GCA_945788675.1 uncultured Gammaproteobacteria bacterium
ATGACATTGACTTTAGCGGCCGGCAGGGTCTCGATATCGCGAATGCGGGTGCGTAGATTCTCGGCGTTAAAACGATTGCCAAAAGCACCCACCTGCACGTAGATGCCAGCGCTCTGACCAGGGACGGCCTGTTGTAGTTTATCTGACTGTGATGCCGGGGGGGCTTTTTGAGTGATGGCCGGTTGAAGCGGCGCTTGCAATTGCGCTGGTGGTGGCAGCGATTTTTTAGCGACGATGGTCGCCGTGGGCGGCACCTGTTTCGGCTGTGATGGGTCGATGGCACGGACCTCCACCAGTCCAGTACCTGCCTCGGTGATGCCCAGCTTGATTGCCGCGGCATAAGAGAGATCGATGATGCGATGATCTTTAAATGGACCGCGGTCATTGATCTTGACGATAATCTTACGGCCATTCGTCAAATTGGTGACTTCGGCGTAAGTGGGCAGCGGCAGGCTCTTGTGGGCGGCGGTCATGGCGAGCATGTCGTAAGGTTCACCACTGGAGGTGCGTTTGCCGTGGAATTTGGTGCCGTACCACGAAGCGACACCCCGCTCGACATGGCCGATGCTGCTCTTTTTCACATGGTAACGCTTACCAAAGACAACATAGGATTCAGGATTGCCATAGCGGCTGTGTGGTTCAACCCGTGGGACTGCATTGGTGACGTGCGAGACATCGACCGCATGAGATGGCGCGCTGTCCTGGCGGCTGAAAAAGCTTGAGTCGCCCGTGGGCAGACTGCCACAGCCAGTGAGCCACAGTGAGAGGGTGAGCGCGGCAATTTGACGGTGTCTATTGAAAGTCATGATCTGGAATTAGGCTAAATATTTATCATTTAGAGACGAGAGAGTCAGTTTAGTTCAACGTCGCGATGGCATCGTTATGTTGTTTGCGAAGCTCCGTCGCAAGCTGAAATACCGCCATCGAGTACAATGCACTATGATTGTAGCGCGAAATGACATAGAAGTTGCGATAGCCAACCCAGTACTCCTTGTGTGAACGATTCTCCAGTTCAATCAGTGTTGCTTTCATGGCAGCGGGAATTGCATCGGGCTGGGTTTCGTCCAGTATCACGCCATGGCTCGCGAGTTGTGCCTGCGTGAGTGTTGGTTTAAGGCCTTTTTTGATCAGCTTTTTGAAGGCGCTGCCGTTTACGTTAGCCTTGCTGGCGATCGGTGCGCCCTGCTGCCAGCCGTGGCGACGGAAATAGTTGGCGACACTGCCGATGGCATCGGCGGTATTGTCCCACAGATCGCGTTTGCCGTCATCGTTGAAATCGACCGCATATTCGCGATAGCTGCTGGAGATGAATTGCGGCTTGCCCATCGCGCCGGCATAGGAGCCCATGAGGCTGAGTGGGTCGATCTCTTCTTCGCGTGTCATCAGCAGATAATGCTCCAGCTCTTTGCGAAAGAATTTGCCGCGCCTGGGGTAGTCGAAACCAAGCGTCGTTAATGAGTCGAGTACGCGGTAGCGACCTTTATGTCGGCCATAAAAGGATTCGACACCGATGATGGCCGTGATGATCTCGGGGGGCACACCGTATTTCTGCTCGGCGCGCGACAGGATCTCGTTGTTGGCCTGCCAAAATTCAAGGCCGCGCCGGATGCGTTTTTTGGTGACAAAAATTGGACGATATTTGTACCAGGGTTTGCCTTCATAGGGGCGGGTGATTGCCTTGATAATATCTCTCTTCAGCGATGCCTCACTCAGCAGTTGTGTGAGCGATTCCCGTTCAAATTGATGCTGGCTGACCATTTTGTCAATGAATTGCTGTACCTCGGCGCGTTGGGTGATCGGTTTGTTAGCCGCGAAGGCGCTACAGGAGAAGAATAACGGCAGTAAGAGCGTTAATATGGTGGGGAGTGCAATCGTTTTATTATGTGGTGAAATGGTCATCGAAAGCGCTCTCTTCTGTTGGTTCGCTAATTTGACAGCAGGCGACGGTGGGTATGTATCGACATCAGGACGCCAAAACCGGCCATCATCGTCACCATCGAGGTACCGCCGTAGCTGACCAGTGGCAAGGGTAGTCCCACGACCGGCAGCAGTCCGGAGACCATGCCTATGTTAACGAAAGTATAGACGAAAAAGGTCAAAATCAAGCTCCCACCGAGCAGGCGGGTGAAGGTGCTCTGCGCCTGTGTCGCGATGTAGAGGCCGCGCACTACAATGAAGAGATAGAGGATCAGTAGACAGAAGATGCCGATAAAGCCGAACTCTTCACTGAAGACGGAGAAGATAAAATCAGTGGTGCGTTCCGGCAGGAACTCGAGGTGAGATTGCGTGCCGTTGAGCCACCCTTTGCCGTAAAGGCCGCCAGAGCCGATAGCGATCTTTGATTGAATGATGTGATAGCCGGCCCCGAGCGGGTCATTTTCTGGATTGAGAAAGGTCATCACGCGTGCTTTTTGGTAGGCGTGCAGATTGAACCAGAGAAGTGGGGCGCTGGTGGCGATAAGCAATATAAAGACGCTGACGTGTTTCCAGCGAATTCCGGACAGGAGCAGCACAAAAACACCTGAGCTTGCGATCAATAATGAGGTGCCAAGATCGGGCTGTTTGGCAATCAATAAGACCGGTGCGATGATCAGCAGGGCAGCGATCAGGATGTTTTTGAGTGAGGGTGGTGCTGGGTTGTCGGCGAAATACCACGCCACCATAACCGGTACTGCGAGCTTCATGATCTCTGAGGGTTGAAAGCGGAAGAAGCCGAGGTCGAGCCAGCGTTGCGCCCCCTTACCCTCTTCGCCAAATAGCAGCACCGCCGCGAGCAGCAGTAGACCTGTACCAAAGACCCAGGGGGCCCATAATTGAATGTGGTGCGGTGAAATTTGCGCAACGATCAGCATCACCGTGAATGCTAATGCGAGGCGCATTAGTTGACGGATGATGATGGCGTCATTTTGCCCACTGGCGCTATACAGGATCACGAGTCCAATGGTGGAAAGAATGATGATGCCGAGCAATAGTGGCACATCGAGGTGTAACCCGCGCACAAACATGCGTGACTGGCGGCGCTCTCCCCATTGGGTGTATTCATGGTTCCTGGTCTTCATCATGAACGTGTTTTCGATGCCATATATTCGTCGATTACCGTACGCGCCACCGGTGCCGCGACAGCGCCACCGCTACCGCCGTTTTCAACGATCACTGCGATCGCGATTTCAGGCTTGTCTGCGGGTGCAAAGGCGACAAACAGGGCGTGATCGCGCAGCCGCTCCGCGATATCCTCTGCCACATATTTTTCATCCTGTTTGATGCCAAAGACCTGCGCGGTGCCAGTCTTACCGGCAATCTTGAACGAAACACCCTCACTGATGGAACGTGCGGTGCCTCGAACGCCGTGCACAACCTTGACCATCGAATTGACCATGTATTCCCAGTTTTCGTTGGAGGCGATGTCGTGACGATTTTCTTGATCAAGTACTGCAGGTAGTGGCTCACTATCGGTGCCGGTACCAAATGCCTTAACAATGTGGGGGCGGGAATAAAGACCACGACTCGCCAGTGTGGCGGTGGCCGAGGCGAGTTGTAGCGGCGTGGTCAGATTGTAGCCCTGACCGATGCCGCTGATCAGGGTTTCACCGGTGTACCAGGGGAGTCCTTTTTTCTGGCGTTTCCAGTGGCTCGAAGGGAGGATGCCGGCGAGTTCACCGGGCAGATCGATGGCGGTCTTTTTACCTAAGCCGAAGTGAGAGAGGTAATCGCTCATTGCATCAATACCGAGGTTCAGCGACAGGTCATAAAAAAAGACGTCGCAAGACTCAACAATGGCCTTTTCAAGTGTGGTGGTGCCGTGGCCACTCTTTTTCCAGTCACGATATTTGTGATCGTCACCCTTAAGTGAAAACCAGCCAGGGCAGTAGATGCTGTTGTTGGTTGTTGAGATGCCTTTTTCGAGACCAGCGAGTCCGATTAGGGGTTTGATGGTCGAACCAGGTGGGTACTGTCCTTTGAGGGTGCGGTTAAAAAGCGGTTTGTCGATATCCTCCTGCAGTGCGCGGTAACTCTTGGTATCGATGCCGACAACAAAGGGGTTGGGGTCGTAACTTGGTTTGCTGACCATTGCCAGCACTTCGCCATTGCGTGGGTCGATGGCAATCACTGCGCCCCTGTGTTTTCCAAGCGCCTTGTTGGCGGCCTGCTGTAGTTCGATGTCGAGTGTTAAAAAGAGATCTTTGCCCGGCAGTGGTGGTGTCTGTTCGAGGGTGCGAATGGTACGGCCAACCACATTGGTTTCAATATTTTTGAAGCCGACAGCGCCGTGAAGCGAATCTTCGTAGAATTTTTCGACACCCAGTTTTCCGATGTGGTGGGTGGCACTGTAGTTTGAGGCATCCACTTTTTTTAGTTCATTGATATTGATGCGACCCACGTAGCCGATGACGTGAGCGGTGAGGTGGCTATAAGGGTAGTCGCGTACCAGACGTGCCTCGATCTCTACGCCGGGAAAATGGTGGCGATTGGCGGCGAAGCGGGCTACCTCAACGTCATTGAGGTGGGTACGCAACGGGATGCTGCGGAAGGCGCTTTTTTGCTGTAGTTGTTTTTTGAAACGCTTGAGGTGGTCATCATTGATTTCAAGAATTTCACTCAGTTCGCGGATTGTTTCTTCAATATTAGTGATGCGCTCCGGCACGATCTCAAGGCTGAATGCCGGTAGATTCTGTGCGAGGATGGTGCCGTTACGGTCATAGATTAAACCGCGTGTCGGCGGTACCGGTACGATACTGACACGGTTATCTTCAGCCAGTGTGGTGTAGTGTTCGTGGCTGATAATCTGCAGATAGACAAGGCGCGCCAAAATGACGATCATCATGATGATCACCAGGGCGAGTGCAATGGCCGCGCGCTCATTGAAGGTGCGGCTCTCGCGAATATGATCCTTGATGCGAAGACGTGATGCCATGTGCGGGGATCAGTCGTCGTCAGGGTGGCGATTGGCCAGCACTGGGATTTGCATCGTAATCATCTATGCGACCTTGAACTTTCTGCGTAAAGCACGCAATGAGAAAAATATCAGTGGCCATGCCAGCATACTACTGAACGAGGGCAGCCAGTAGGTCCAGAGGTCGATCGACTGGCCGGTGATTCCTTTCACCCACAAAATCAGCATCTGGCTTAGTGCTACCAGGACAAAGACACTCAGTGCCTGTTGCCACAGGGGGAAGACGCGCAGTCTCTGGTAGAGCTTTAGCGTGATGTAGGCGATGATACAGAGGGTGAGTGCATTTTGCCCCAGCAGGCCGACACGCAGTACGTCGAGCATCAAGCCGAGTCCCCAGGCAATGCCGACGCCGACTCTGTTGGGCAACGCCATGCTCCAGTAGATCAATACCAGTGCCACCCATTCCGGGCGTGCCACGGCAAGCCAGTCGGGCAGTGGAAAAACCGTGAGTGCCAGTGCGCCGATAAAACTGAAGACGATGATTTCACTACCATGTGCCTTTTTATAAATCATGGTGCCTGTTCTCCGCTGTCATCGTCAGGAACCTCAGTCTCTTCTTCTTGTTCTTCTTCCTCTGTCGCTTCGGGAGGGTTATTCCATACGAGTAGTACTTCGCGTGCGCTTTCCAGTTTACCGGTTGGTTCCGCCTGGACCTCTGCAAACGGTTGGCCGGGGTTGCGTGTGACGAGGGTCACTCGCGCTGCGGGGTAACCGGGGGGAAAGCGTCCGCCCAGGCCGGAAGTGACCAGCAGGTCGCCGACCTCGATATCGGCGTTGTTTGGCAGGTGTGGTAGTTCGAGCCGGTTGGGTTCACCAGTGCCCATCGCGATGGCTCGCTGGCCATTGCGATTCACCTGTACCGGCAGTGCGTGGCTTGGATCGGTGATCAGCATCGCAGTGCTGTTAAGTGGGGTGACGTGAACCACCTGCCCGAGGATGCCGCTGGCATCGAGGATCGGTTGATCACGATAGACATCGTGGTGTGCCCCCTTGCTGATGACGACTTGCTGGGTGAAGGGTTTCATGTCGACTGAGAGCAGTTCGGCGATCAGGACTCGGTCACTGACATTGATCGATGAGTCGAGCAGCGCGCGCAGGCGCATATTTTCTGCCGCCAGCGCATCGAGTTTTTGCAGTTGGGTATTAAACAGGAATTGCTGCGCGCGCAGACTGTTATTTTGCTCGATCAGGGTCTGGCGCGTGGAGAGCGATTCAGTGAGCCATTCACCGACACCCGCAGGCAGGTTGATCAGGTACTGGATGGGGTAGATGGCGGTGGTGAGTACGCTGCGCACATTTTCCATATGCTGCTGACGGTGATCCATCACCATCATGGTGATGGATATTAACGTCAGAATGATCAGGCGCAGCGTAGTGGACGGCCCTTGGGCAAATAGGGGTTTTATGGAGCACCTCTCAGACGATTCTCAATGGCTCAAAGCCGGTTGCTTGAAACCGCATCCACTGCCCCGCACCATGCGACTGTTTTTTTGCGGGTACTACTCAATGATTCAATAGCGAATAGCGCGATTGCTATTCTACCGCAAAGATGTCGCCGTTGTGTTCTTCAATCATCTCCAGTGCCTTGCCACCACCACGGGCCACACAGGTGAGTGGGTCTTCGGCAATGATCACCGGCAGGCCGGTCTCTTCTGCCAGCAGGCGGTCGAGATCACGCAGCAGTGCGCCGCCACCGGTCAATACCATGCCGCGCTCAGCGATATCGGCCCCCAGTTCTGGTGGTGTCTGTTCCAGTGCGGCTTTAACGGCACCCACGATGCCTGAAAGTGGTTCCTGTAGTGCTTCGAGAATTTCATTGCTGTTGAGGCTAAAGGTACGTGGCACCCCTTCGGCGAGATTGCGACCACGGACTTCGATCTCTTTGACCTCCATGCCGGGATAGGCGGCGCCAATCTCTTTTTTAATCTTTTCGGCGGTGGACTCACCAATCAGGCTGCCGTAGTTGCGGCGTACATAGTTGATGATCGCCTCATCGAAACGGTCACCACCAATGCGTACCGAAGCGGAATAGACAATACCGTTGAGTGAGATAACGGCGACCTCGGTGGTGCCGCCACCGATATCGAGCACCATTGTGCCACTGGCTTCGCCTACTGGCATGCCGGCGCCAATGGCCGCCGCCATCGGTTCTTCAATGAGATAAACCTCGCGCGCACCTGCACCGGCAGCCGATTCTTTGATGGCGCGGCGTTCCACCTGAGTCGAACCACAGGGAACGCAGATCAGCACGCGTGGGCTGGGGCGCAGAAATCTGTTTTCATGTACTTTTCGGATGAAATGCTGCAACATCTTTTCAGTGACAGTGAAGTCGGCGATTACGCCGTCCTTCAGTGGACGGATTGCGACGATGTTGCCTGGGGTGCGTCCAATCATCAATTTCGCCTCGGCACCGACCGCCGCAATCGAGCGGGGATTGCCCGAGCCACTTTCCTGACGGATCGCTACAACAGAGGGTTCATCAAGAACGATGCCCTGGCCACGGACGTAAATCAGGGTGTTGGCAGTACCGAGGTCGATGGAAAGGTCATTGGAGAACATTCCGCGAAATCGTTTGAAGAACATTGAGGTTTCAATCCTGTGCTGGGTAAATCGCAAATACTCTAGCAGTGGGTGACTATTAGAGCAAGCGTGTTGAGTTATTCGGCTGATCTAACAGGTTTTTTAATTTTCCTGTGTCATGGGCTGTGACGGGGATCAATTGTTGCGTGAATATTTTTCTGCAAACTGCTCGAATATGATAAATTCCATTCCCGTATTGTTTTGTAATATTGTCTGGAACAAAAGTTCGGGCGAAAGAGGTAAATTATGTCAGTGGATCAGTCCGATATTACCAAGGTTGCGTTGCTTGCGCGGCTCAAGATCGATGAGGCCGATGTGCCGCAGTATGTGGAAAACCTGTCGAATATCCTTGGTCTGGTTGAGCAAATGGGCGAGGTCGACACCGACAATGTGGTGCCGATGGCGCATCCACTCGATGCGGCGCAACGTCTGCGCGCCGACGAGGTGACCGAAACGGATCAACGTGACGCCTTTCAGGGACTGGCGCCGCAGGTTGAGTCTGGCCTCTATCTTGTCCCCAAAGTGATTGAGTGATCTTTACTTGATAGCACCTGCTCGCCTTGTATATATTCAGTAGACAGTCCTTTAATTATCGTTATGCATACTAAAACTATTACTCAATTAAGCGCTGCGCTGCGCAGCGGTGAGGTCTCCAGCGTAGAATTGACCTCGCTATTTCTCGATCGCATCAAACGGCACAACCCTGCACTGAACTGTTTTATTACAGTGACCGAGGCGGAGGCGCTCAAGGCGGCCGCAGCGGCGGACCGGCGTCTCAAGGCAGGGGATGTCGCGCCACTCACCGGTGTGCCGATCGCCCATAAAGATATTTTCTGCACCCAGGGAGTAAAGACGACCTGTGCATCAAAAATGCTCGATAACTTTATTGCGCCGTATGAGTCGACCTGTACCGCGAAGTTTGCCGAAGCCGGTGCAGTGATGCTGGGTAAAACCAATATGGATGAATTTGCGATGGGTTCATCGAATGAGACCAGCTACTACGGCGCAGTGAAAAATCCGTGGGACCTGGCGCGCGTGCCTGGGGGGTCATCGGGAGGCTCGGTCTCTGCGGTGGCCGCGAGGCTGGCACCGGCGGCGACGGGGACGGATACTGGCGGTTCGATTCGCCAACCGGCCGCGCTGTGTGGACTGACCGGGTTGAAGCCAACTTATGGGCGGGTGTCCCGCTTCGGTATGATCGCCTTTGCGTCAAGTCTCGACCAGGCGGGCCCCATCACCTATAGCGCCGAAGATGCGGCGCTGTTGATGAATGTGATGGCCGGGTTTGATGAGCACGACTCGACCAGCGTTGAGCGTGAGGTGCCAGATTACACCGCAGGGCTTGATAACGGCATCGAAGGGCTCAGGATTGGTCTGCCAAAGGAATATTTTGACGAGGGGCTGGATGACAGTGTGGCGCGCGTGATCGATGCGGCGGTCAAGCAGTACGAGGCGCTGGGGGCCGTGGTCAGGGAGATTAGCCTGCCCAACACCGGTTTAGCCGTGCCGACCTATTATGTGGTGGCGCCAGCAGAGTGTTCGTCAAACCTCTCTCGTTTCGATGGGGTGCGCTTCGGTTACCGATGTGATGATCCTCAGGATCTGTTTGACCTCTATACCCGTTCACGCGGCGAGGGGTTTGGCGCCGAGGTTAAACGCCGCATTATGATCGGTGCCTATGTACTCTCGGCCGGTTATTACGACGCCTATTATTTGCAGGCACAGAAGATTCGCCGCCTGATTAGTGACGATTTCCGCGCTGCTTTTGAATCAGTCGATGTGATCATGGGGCCGACCTCGCCCTCTACTGCCTTCAGGCTGGGTGAAAAGTCGGATGACCCGGTGACGATGTATCTCTCCGATATATATACCATTGCGGTCAACATGGCGGGGCTGCCTGCGGCCTCGATTCCGGCCGGTTTTGTTGATGGTTTGCCGGTGGGACTACAGCTGATCGGTAACTATTTTGAAGAATCGCATCTGCTCAATGTGGCACACAAGTACCAGCAGGCGACCGACTGGCATCTGCAAATGCCAAAAGAATTTTAGTAAGGGGCTAATAAGATGGAATGGGAAATCGTCATCGGGCTGGAGATTCACACCCAGCTGGCCACTAACAGCAAGATCTTTTCCGGCGCCTCGACCGCCTATGGCGCGGCACCCAATACCCAGGCGTGTGCCGTCGATCTGGGTCTGCCGGGGGTGTTGCCGGTATTAAACAGGGAAGCGGTGCGCATGGCGGCCAAGTTTGGCCTGGCGGTCGGGGCGCGGGTCTCACCGCGTTCGGTCTTTGCGCGTAAGAACTACTTCTACCCAGATCTTCCCAAAGGGTATCAGATCAGCCAGTTTGAGCTGCCGGTGGTGGAAGGGGGGCAGCTGGAGATTCAGGTTGAGGGTGAGGCCGCGCGCATGATCGGCATTACTCGCGCCCATCTGGAAGAAGATGCGGGCAAATCGCTGCATGAAGATTTCCATGGCTCGACCGGGGTTGACCTCAATCGCGCTGGCACGCCGCTGCTGGAGATCGTCTCCGAACCTGAGATGCGCAGCGCCAAAGAAGCGGTCGCCTATATGAAAAAGATCCATTCGCTGGTGCAGTATCTGGAGATCTGCGATGGCAATATGCAGGAGGGATCGTTTCGTTGTGACGCTAATGTCTCGATTCGGCCGAAGGGACAGGAAGCACTGGGGACTCGCTCCGAACTGAAAAATCTCAACTCGTTCCGCTTTGTCGAGCGTGCGATCAATTTTGAGGTCGAGCGCCAGATCGATGTGATTGAAGGTGGTGGCGAGGTGGTGCAGGAGACGCGCCTCTATGATTCCGATAAGGATGAGACCCGTTCGATGCGTTCAAAAGAAGAGGCGTTTGATTACCGCTATTTCCCGGATCCGGATCTGTTGCCGCTGGAGCTCGATGAGGCCTATATCGAGGCAGTACGCAAGACGCTGCCGGAGTTGCCGGATGAAAAAAAGGCGAGATTTATTAGCGAGCTTGGGTTGGCCGAGTATGAGGCGGGTGTATTGACCGCAAGCCGTGAGTTAGCAGATTACTTTGAGGTTGCTGCCAGGGTTGCGGGTGACGATGCCAAACGTACTGCCAACTGGGTGATGGGTGATCTACTGGGTGCGCTGAACAAGGAGGGCAAAGAGATTACTGAGAGCCCGGTCACAGCCGAGATGCTGGGCGCTATGTTACAACGCATCAATGACAACACTATCTCCGGCAAGATTGCCAAGCAGGTGTTCGACTGCATGTGGAATGGTGAAGGGGATGCGGATGCCGTCATTGAGCAGAAAGGGCTTAAGCAGGTGACTGATAGCGGCGCGATCGAGAAAATTATCGACGAGATTATGGCTAATAATCCGCAACAGCTTGAGCAGTACCGCGCGGGTAAAGATAAGTTGTTTGGTTTTTTTGTGGGGCAGGTGATGCAGGCTACTCAGGGTAAAGCCAATCCGGCACAAGTCAATGCGCTGCTGAAACAGAAGCTGGCTTGAGCTGGCTTTTTATATTTTGAAACGCAGTTTTACTGGAGGCTAACGGCATATATGTTTGTTTGTCATAGCAGTTAGTGGGGTTGTTTCGTGATATCTGCCTTGATTAATGTGCTTATTTTTTTGTGTTGTTTGCCGTTAAAGATTTTGTAAGCTGCTGTCACTAGTCACTTTATGAGGGTATCCATCTAGTGAGTTGGGTTCGCTTTCTAGATTGAGTGTCAGAGCGCTTTCCAGAACGAAGATTGTCTGAAGAACTCTATTTCAGCGCCAGATGTGTTTGAAATTACAACGATAATTTAATGATTACGAAAATAGCAAGCACAATTTGTCTCTTGTTGGTATGTCTGTTGCCAGCAACGTGGTTGCGAGCAGAGACGCCGCCATCTCTCTCCAAAGAGCTCAAGCAGCTTGACCAGCGCTATCGCGAGCTCTCATCCGAGCTGTATCAGAACTATGTTGGGCCTGATGGCAGCGGAATGGAGGCGGTCAGTGGCCCGATGCGCCTTAAGACGCTGGGTGGCCCGATACAGTTTGAAATCAAGGTGCGTAAATACCTGGAGAAAGAAGAACCGATCCAGGCGATTGCGGAAATCTACCAGAATAAAGAGCTGGTGCTGAAGAAAGTGAGGCGGGGCGCCATCATGAGTTTTATCCAGCTGATGCTGGACCACAATGAGTGGCAGATGGCGAATGAACTTTATGAGCATGTAAAAAAGACAGGGCTTGAATTCCAGGCCACTAACACGGCCTATATGTTTGCCAAGTTTCATTTTCGGCGTAATGAATGGAGGCTTTGTCTCTCGGCACTCCAGCAAATTTCGAAGAAAAAGGTCTCAGCTGCCCATATGGATTTTTATAATCTGATGTATGGCGTATCGTTACAACAAGAGGGGCGTTATGCAAAAGCGATTGAGTATTATCGTCTGATTACCCCTGCATCAGAGTATCAACTATATGCCACGTTGAACGAGATGGCATCGCAGTTGAGTCGGGATGGGGCATTAGCGCAAGCTAAACAATTACAAACCCATGTGGCTAATGAAGCGTTACCGATGCCAAATGAGATGCGGGATTATCTCGCGTTGATGGCGGGTTATCACTTTCTGGAAAATGAGGATTATCCTGCTGCCAGAGAGGCATTTGGGCAAATATCAGTGAAAAGTCGTTACTTCAATCGAGCACTGTTGGCGGTCGCTTTTGCAGCCACTAAACAGGGGTTGTATGCACGTGCACTTAGCTATACGTCGATGTTGAGAGCGAAGCAGTCGACTGACCTGGCAGTGGATGAGTCTCATTTACTGACAGCATATATTTTAGCGAAGAGTCGACGTCTGCAAGCAGCATCGGCGGCCTACAGTAGTGCAATGGACTATTACGTTGAGCGCATTAAAAATGTCGATAATTTTCTCGATATAGAGCTTGATAGTGAATCAGTTTTTGGTCTCGCCAGCGATATCAATTTGATACGTGAATTTCCACAGGCGCGTTCGCTATTCGATAACATGAAAAATCTTGGTGTTTTTCTGGTGCGTAGCGACCAGTTTGCAAAGGATCGCGACTTTTATCAGCGAATTCGAGCACTCTATACCGACTATACCGTTATCGTTGAAGAGATGGTGAAGGTCTATATGATTGAACGGCGACAGTACCTGAATAGTTATCTAAGTCAGTCGCGTTTTGGACTGGTACAGATGCATGATACGGACGTTAAACGTGAAGATTGATACTACAAAAATCATCATGCTGATGCTGTGCTGCGCCCTGTTCGCTGGGTGTAGTATGAAGCAGCGTGAGCTGACAGTAGCTGATATTGAGCGGCAGAGCAAAGTCAAAGCGCTGCCGGTAGCGACGAAGAAGTCCGTAGAGGAGAATGTTGAGGTCGATATCTATCAGGCTTATACCTCATATGTGCAGCAGGTTGAACAGGGTGATCATTTTCGCTCGATCGCGATTAGCCGTCTTGCTGACCTGGAGCTTGAAGCAGAGTTGGGAAAAGTTACTGTTGAAGATGATCCTCTGAGCGAAGAACAGCTAGCGGCGAAAAAAGAAGCGCTCACCGGAAGCAGGTTAGAGCGGACCCTGCAGTTGCTGGAGATGTCATTGCGTGATCACCCTGACAGTAGTGGTAACGATGAGGTGTTGTATCGAGTGGCGATGATATCAAGCCAATTGGGTCAGCATGAAAAATCGGTAGATGCGCTTGACCAGCTGATTCAGAAACACCCCGGCTCACGTTTTTATCTAGAAGCGCAGTTTCGCGTGGCAGAAGATTCCTTTGTGGTAGGGGATTATGAGGATGCGGCGTTGCGATACAGTAAAGTGATCGATGCTCCTGATAACCTGGTGTTTTTTGAAAAGGCTTATTTTAAACGGGGCTGGTCAAAGTTTAAATTACAGGAGTATCTCGCCGCAGTGGATGACCTGATGGTGGCAGCCGCATATCGTGATGCTACCAGTGATGGCAGTATGGAACAGGATGAGCATTTTAGTGCTTATTATTATGCCATGGCGCTGAACTTTTCGTATCTAGAGGATCATCGTGCGCTGGCCGATTATTTTCGAAAAACTCGCTCATCTTATTTTTCCTATCATATTTATGCTGAGTTATCGGATATCTATCTGGCGCAGAAACGCTATACCGATGTGGTGGCTGTATTGAAGCAGTTTGCCACTCGTCATCCTGGTTCACGTTACTTGCCACAGATGGAATTGCGTGTAGTAACCACATGGGAACGTAGCGGTTTTTTTGATAACTTTTATGCAGCAGCAGATAGCTTTTACAAGCGCTTTAACCCTGACGCTCATTACTGGAAAGGAAAGAAGCGCTCCGTATTGAACGAGATCAGGCCGTTGTTGCGTGCCAATATCCTTTCAATCGCAAGTTATTACCATAATCAGTATCAGTCAACCTCTTCGGACAAATCGTTCGAATTGGCTAGTCAATGGTATGAACGTTACCTGGCGCACTATACGCAGAGTGCGATGGCAGATAATGTCTATTATGCCTACGCAGATTTACTTGCTGAAGAGGAGCGTTATGCAAAGGCCATTGGCTATTATGAGCTTGTTGCCTATAGTCTTGGTGAGATTGTTGATCAACGTGCTGCATACGGCACAATAGTATTGGCGGAACGCCTGTATTCGAGAGATACAGAGAATCAAGCGTCGTGGCGGGCCCGGTACATCAAGTATGCACTGCTTTTCAGGCGAACCTACCCGGATGATATGCGTTCCGCAAGAATTGTTTTACGTGCCGCCGAGATGGCATTTGCAGGTGAGCAATATTCGCAGGCGGTCAATATTGCCAGTCTGCTGGACAATGTTGACAGTAAAGATCTTCGTTTTGAAGTCGGCCAGATCAAGGCGGAGTCCTATTTTAAACTCTCAAGATTCATCAAGGCTGAGGTGACTTTTCTCTATTTGACTCGTTCGTTAGTCGCAGGCGATCCCAGAAAGAATAAGCTGGAAGATCGACTGGCATTGACTCTCTATAAGCAAGCCGAACTGGAGCGCGCTGCCGGTAATGATGCTGCTGCGAGAAAGAAATTCGAGCGTATTGCCGCGCTTGCCGGGAAATCTGAGATTGCACCCAAAGGGCTTTATGATGCGATTACACTGGCAATGGCGAGTGAATCGTGGCTGGAGGTGATTAAAAATGGTGGCCGTTTTAGGAGCCAGTTTCCAGAGCATGAACGTCGTAATGATGTCACCAAAATATTGTCAGTGGCTTATATAAATGCCAGGCAGCATGCTAATGCTGCGCAGATGCTCGAAGAAATCTACGAGATTGAGCAGGATAATGAAGTGAAGATGGCAGCGTTGTGGCAAGCGGCGGAGTTATATGAGTCATTGAATGATATTCCGACTGCAGTCAGGATCTATCAGCGTTATGTTGAAAATCATCAGGAACCGTTTCCACAGTATATGGAAGCGCTGAGTAAACTGACTATCATGAGTGATGCAATGGGCGATACACGTCGTGGAGATATCTGGGCAGGTACGATTCGTAAAGCAGATCATCAGATTAACGCTTCAGTAAAGACTGACCGTACCAATCATATTGCTGCGATAGCTACGATTCGTCTGGGACGGGAGAAAAAGGCGGCGTTTGATAGCCTCAAAATTGGTCAACCGCTTAAGGTTCATCTAAAGAAGAAAAAAGATGCAATGGACTGGGCGCGCAAGCTATTCACCACCGCCTATGAATATCGCAGCCCAGAGGTGATGTCGGAGTCATTATTTTCGATTGCCGAAATGTACTATGGATTTAGTCAGGACGTTTTGAGCTCAGCACGCCCCCAGGGACTTAATGAAGATGAGATGGAGCAATATGAGATTGGGCTTGAAGACCTTGCTTTTCCCGTTGAGGAGAAGGCAATCGAGATCTATGAATCGAACCTGGCTCACCTTAATCAAGGTGTCTTTAATGACTGGAGTAAAAAGACTTTCGCTCG
Source organism: uncultured Gammaproteobacteria bacterium (assembly GCA_945788675.1). Taxonomy (GTDB): domain Bacteria; phylum Pseudomonadota; class Gammaproteobacteria; order SZUA-140; family SZUA-140; genus SZUA-76. The sequence continues at coordinate 15,484 of CALZMY010000122.1, forward strand.
GCTAAGTAAGATCTTCCCGGCGCGTTACGCAAGACAAGTCAAGGTGGATGCGTATGTGGAGTAACTACCTGTTGTTGGTCATTGTGCTGTTGCTAGCAGGCTGTGCCGGGACAGCGCAGAAAGTTGACGAAGATATGCTACAGCAGGACACTACGACCGGGGCTGCTGAACCAGATATGAGTGCGGTGATTGCCGCGCTTAACGATGGTAAATCGAATGTGGCCGAGACGTTGTTACGCGAACTTGCCCAGCGTAATCCGCAGGCGGCGATGCCGTGGGTAAATCTGGGCCTGATTAGTTTTCGGCGCGGGGATCTGGTTCGTGCACAGCAGGCGGCACAAAGAGCGCTTGAATTGCAGCCTCAGACAGCGGTTGCTGATTATCTATTAGGCCTGGTCGCACATAAAAAGAATGATGCGCCCCAGGCACTAAAACACTATCTTGCTACCCTGGGAAAAGATCAGCAGCATGCCCATACGCATTATAATCTAGCACTGTTATATGACACCTATTTTCAGGATATCGAAAAGGCGGTGCATCACTATCATCGCTATCTTGAGCTAATTACTGATGAAGATGAAGCGACATTGGCATGGGTGGGTGAGCTTGAG
>CALZMY010000123.1 GCA_945788675.1 uncultured Gammaproteobacteria bacterium
AAATCTGGGTTGGCAATATCACCTCATATGATTTTGAAATCACAGACCTGGCTGATCACTTCTTTGCAATATCAGCCGTAGATACTGCCGGCAATGAATCTGGCCGATCCGAAGAAGTTTCAATATCACTGGCACGATAAGCAGATGCTTGTGCGAGGAAATCACTGGCGACTACAATTAAATCACTCATCGCCTGCTCTGCTGAGAAGGCGATGTGAATGAGTTTGTAACTGGATATCAGGATATCTTGCTAAAGGACTGCAAAGAGAAAACATACGCCTGAAATATTCCAACGACTGATGTGTGCGTCACTTCCTATATTGCGTGTGCGTGCCGTTGGCGCGGGCGCGGGCGATCACTACTTTGGGCTCGACCACATGACCATCAGTGGCACTCCTGCCACCTATTGCTATTAATATGACATTCATTCATACGACCATTGACCCTACTAACAAACGCATTCAAAGCAATGCTTGTAACAGAATCTTTACCATATGAAGGCACGGTGGAGAAGCAGCCCAACGAACTGTTTTGGATACACAGCTCAAAATTTAAATATGCTAAAGATCACTTTCCTACGAGACTTGCTCTAGAAAACAGTTTAGACATCATTAACGCCCATTAAACATATAAACTGCATATGCTTTAAATATCTAACCAATACATCTCTTGTTTGTATAATGAGTAGCTTGTTTGTACAATATCGCCTCGCGCTACCTGGATAAAGATTTTCTTCAGGTACCCCCCTCATACAGGGAAGTACAATAGCCCTTCGCCGCGTTACATAGTGAACTATGCGAATCACGAGCGAAATAGTACAACTCTTCAATAGGGGCAAATAATTTGCCGCAGCTTTCGTAGCGCAACGAAGAAAGTGCAGTAATTGCATATTCGTCCCATCAGTCACTTGAGAACCGATGGGTAAACAAGCTGATGAAGACGTCCGGGGTCTAATGGCTGTCGCTCGAACGTAGTGGAATTGAACCATCGATGGATCAATTTTTAGCGAGTGCTGCGACACACTGGTATCTGTATGTGAACTACCTAGGGATAGACGTAGTACAGTGATTGAGCAAGAAAAAAGAAACAGGTTCCAATTCAGATCATTAAGAATCATTTTAGCAGAGCCATTACCCTTGACTATACGAAGACAGATCACTAATGGTACTTACGCTATAGCACCCATAAATAAGCTATCAGGCCTATCTGTATTACTTCTGTCTCTTTTGATCACCGGTTGCGGCGGTGGTAGCGATGGCGCATCACTTTCTGATGACACCTTGGCAACCAGCTCCACTAATAGTAGCGTGCGTTCTATTCCTTCTAACAAACTACCAGTGGACACCCCAATTACAGCCCCAGCTAATGACGCCGAAGAAGATAGTTCCACAGGGAAAGTGGACGCCACCAGCACCGACCTTGAACTCATTTACGAACCAGGCGGCTTAGGTGAGCAACACGTTGGCTTACGCTTCGCAGTGAATGTCCCCAGCGACAGTGCAATAACCAACGCCTATATCCAGTTTACCACCGACGAAGTCTCGACAGGTGAAAGCAACCTCCTCATCAGCGCCGAGTACAGCGCTAATGCGGCGCCATTTTCAAATAATGACTTCGATATTTCATCCCGACCCGTGACCGCTTCATCGGTCCCCTGGGCGCCACCGAACTGGAACACCGTCGACCAAAATGGTATAGATCAGCGCACACCTAATCTGAGCGCCATCGTGCAGGAAATCGTTGATTTAGAAAATTGGCAAGCCAATAATCATATCGTCTTTATTCTCAATGGCAGTGGTACACGTACATCAGTATCACATGATGGCTCGCTGCTACATTACGGCTCTACAGAGTTTGCGCCACAACTGCATATTGAATACACCGCCAATAATACGCCCGAACCAACCCCAGCCCCTGTAGACGTCGATAACATTCCTGTTGCACAACAGGACAGCCTGACGACTTATGAAGAGATGGCGGCCATCATCGATGTCCTTGATAATGACAGCGGCCTTGAGGATGGAGGCGTCGTTGTAACGATCAGCAGGGCGCCTTCCAATGGCAGCGTATCGATCGGACTGAATGGCGCGATCACTTACACCCCCAACAGTGGTTATTCAGGGAATGATACCTTCACCTATCGCATTACTGATGCCGATGGTGATGCCAGCAGCGCCAGTGTCAACGTGACCATCAATGCGATCGATCATCTCCCCGTCGCCAATAACGATAGCTTCGTTACTGACGCAGATGTGTCGGCTACCATCAATGTGCTCGACAATGACACCGGCCTTGAAGATGGCAGCATTACCGTCACCATCAGCGGTTCACCTTCTAACGGCAGCGTATTGATCGGACAGAATGGAGCGATCACTTACACTCCCAATAGTGGCTATGCAGGGAATGACACCTTTGCCTATCGCATTATTGATGCCGATGGTGATGCCAGCAATGCCAGCGTCAACGTGACCATTAACACGGTCGGCAATATGCTCGTAATAGTCAGTGATGACGCCGAAGAAGCCATGTCAACGGGGAGAATGGATCTTGCGAGTAACGAACTTGAACTCCCTTACGAACAAGGCGGCGTCGGTGGCCAACGCGTTGGTTTACGATTCGCACTGAATGTTCCCAGCGATAGTGCAATAACTAACGCCTATATCCAGTTTACCACCGAAAAAGTCTCAACAGGGCGTAGTTACACCTTCATTAATATAGAAAATAGCGCTGATGCGGTGCCCTTTTCAGGCAACGACTTCGATATTTCATCCCGGCGCGTGACCACTTTACCAGTCATATGGACCCCACCAGACTGGAATACCATCGGTCAAAATGGTACTGACCAGCGGACACCCAATCTGAGCGCCATTGTTCAAGAAGTCATTGATTCTGAAACTTGGCAAGCTGGTAACCATGTCGCTTTCATTATCTATGGGAGCGGCACACGCACATCAGTATCACATGATGGCGCGCTGTTAAATTACGGTTCTACAGCGCGCGCACCACAACTTCATATTGAATACACACCCAAAAATATACCCGTACCAGAGCCAGCCCCTGAGCCCGTCGACAGCATTCCTGTTGCGCAACAGGACAGCCTGACGACTTATGAAGAGACCGCAGCCACCGTCAATGTGCTCGACAATGATACCGGTCTTGAAGATGGCGGCATCAGCATCACCATCAGCAGCGCACCTTATAACGGTAGTGTATCGATCGAACAGAACGGTAACCTCACCTACACCCCCAACAGTGGCTATGCAGGGACGGATGTCTTCACCTATTACATTACTGATGCCGATGGTGATGTCAGCAGCGCCAATGTCAACGTGACCATCAATGCCACCGATCATCTCCCCGTCGCCAACAACGATAGCCTTATCACCAATATAGATATGCCAGCCACCGTCAATGTCCTCAACAATGACAGCGGCCTTGAGGATGCCCCAATCACACTCATGATCACAAGCCCACCTTTACGTGGCAACGTAACTATCGAACTAAATAACTC
>CALZMY010000124.1 GCA_945788675.1 uncultured Gammaproteobacteria bacterium
AAACCGCCTATACCAAAACCTGCAGATAGCTCGAGTGTACACTAACCTGATATGAAAATGGTAGGGTTCTGTGAAATGTCAACTGTTATTGTTTTAGAACGCCATTTTATCGTCATTTTTAATCGCTGGCGCAGTATGAGAGGCTGTGAAAATAGGATTAAGTCATCTGATTATCGTGTTTGTGTCGTTGCTTGTTCATCTCCGTTAGAATGGATGTAGCGTAAATTTGATTGTGAATACCACTTAAATGATTAATAAACCCCGCGGCTATGCCGAAGCGTGCGACAGGAACAGAGATCCGATTCTCGAGGTTATTCGGCCGTTACTGGAGGATTGCACTACCGTGCTTGAAGTTGGCAGTGGCACGGGCCAGCATGCCATCTATTTTGCTGCAAAGATGCCGCATTTGGTGTGGCACACTAGTGATCGAGCGCTCAACCATCCCGATATACGTGCATGGCTGGATGAGGCAGCACTTGCCAATACGCGTCCCCCGCTGTCACTTGATGTGACACAGTCGGTGTGGCCGTCGCTAGCGGTCGATGCCGTTTTTTCCGCCAATACTGCCCATATTATGAGCTGGGATGCGGTGAAGGTGCTTTTCGCTGGTGTTGGGGAGTTGCTTTCAGTCGATGGATTATTTCTGCTCTACGGGCCGTTCAACTACAACAATCAATATTCAAGTGAAAGTAACCGCTACTTTGATCAACATCTGAAACTGCGTGATCCAGAGAGTGGTATTCGTGACTTCGAGGCGGTGGAGCTGCTGGCGCAGCAAGCAGGGATGGTGTTACAGCAGGATTATCAAATGCCTGCCAACAACCGTCTTCTATGCTGGCGAAAAGGGTTGAGTTAATTTCCTGTCACCGGTTTATGTACTGAATGATGAGTGTGACAGTTGTCTGGCTGCGAGTGGAATCGCTTCTATTTGAGCGTTTGGGTAGCGGCCTCGAGGGTGTCGCTACTGTTCGTTAGCCAGATCGTACCATCCTGAATGGTGCAGTTGAGTTGCATCTGACGCGTTATCAGCGAGTCTATGCGGCAGTCATCATTGATGGTGAGCAGGTCAACGGCGAGGTTGCTGATATTTTTTGTACGTTCGGAGATCTGTTGCCACCATAGTTGGCCACTTCTCGCACTATAAATGTAGATCTGAACCTGATGCGCCCGCCCGCACGCCTTGCGCAGTCGTTTTTCATCTGGTTGTCCAAGTTCAATCCACTGCTTGATCTCGCCATTGGCAGAATGACGCCATAGATCCGGCTCGTCGATGCTGCTTATCCCTTTGGTAAAGAGCAGTTCTTGATGAGCATTTAACGCAAAGGCGAGGATCCGGTATAACATCCGTTCATTGTTCTCTGACGGATGGCGTGCGATCGTCAGTTGATGCGGCTGATAGTAGTGACGATCAATGTCATCGACCTGCAGGTCAAGCTTAAAGATCGTGGCCTTGATTGCCATCAGGTGCTGATGATCACACGTACAGCATCGAGTCGCAGGTGCGCATCTTTCAGTGCCTGTGTCAGTGCTGCCATCTGCTCTTCGAAAAACTGAACCTCTTCGTCACGCACATTGGGATTGACCTTCTGTAGCGCCTTGAGACGATTGATCTCTCGGTTGAGCATCGCCTGCGAACGCTGTTGCGCCTGCTGCAGGAAGGCAGGGACTAGTTTCTCTGCCTGCTGCTCGGCAAGTGGCACCATCTCGCGCAATTTTTTACCAAAGGCACGAATGATCTTGCGCGTGGTCTCTCGGTCAACCTTGGCACGAATCTGTTGTAGCGCTTCGCTGGAGAGCTCGTTGCTGTAGTCGCGTCCCTGTGGGTCGATCATCACGCGGATCAGTGTCGGTGGCAGATAACGGTTCGATTGTAATGCGTTATTGGCGCTACTCTCCAGTATAAAGAGGCATTCCAGCAGCAGTGTGCCCGCCTTAATAGCAGGGTGTTTGATCGCTGCAATCGCAGTGTTTCCCTGTTCGTTGTTAAGTAACATCTCCATTGCACCCGTGGTGAGTGGGTGCTCCCAGGTGATGTAGTGGACATCTTCATTGGTCAGTGCGGTGTCACGTTCATAGGTGATCGTCATCCCTTCGCTGTGCAGACCAGGAAAGCTGCTGTTCTGCATGTGGTCACCGGGGCGAATAATCTGGCACGCATCGCTGTGATGTTCGCTTTCGATGCCGTAACAGTCAAACACCTGGATGAGGTATTCGGATAGCAGTTCACTGTTTTCATTTTGACTCGCGCTTGCCTTCAGTTGACTGGCAACCAGTGGACGGCACGAATTGTATTCCAGCAGCTGATCACGGCCGTGTTGCAATGCGTCATTCAGTTCTGTGTGAATCTTCTGCGTGGTGGTGATCAGCGATGTCAGATCATTATCGTCATCATTATTGTCACTGGCATCTATTTGATACAGCGTCTCGATCAACGTCGGCATCAGTTTAGTGAAGACGTTATGACCCGCCGGGCAGGTCTGCTCAAAGGCATTAAGTCCTTCGTGATACCAGCGATACATTACCTCTTGCGCGGTCTTCTCCATGTATGGCACATGGATGTCGATGGTATTTTTCTGGCCGATACGATCAAGTCGCCCGATACGCTGTTCCAGCAGATCCGGGTTAAGTGGCAGATCAAACAGGATCAGGTGATGGGCGAACTGGAAGTTGCGTCCCTCACTGCCAATCTCGGAGCAGATCAACACCGGGCTGCCGTATTCAGGGTCAGAAAAATAGGCCGCGGCACGATCACGCTCGACAATCGAGAGATGCTCGTGGAACAGCGCAGGATAGACGCCATCTTTTTTGCGTAACGCATCGGCAAGATCCATTGCGGTATCAGCATCGGCGGCGATTACCAAAACCTTGGCGGGTTTCAGCTCTTTTAACTTGTGGCTAAGCCACTCGACACGGGGGTCGACTGCCCCCCATGATGTTCCGCTCGTGACTGCCTGATAGGCGAGTTCGGGACAGAGTAGCTGACGGGTATCGACCGCTTGATCAAGCATTAGTTGTAACAGGCAGTCACGGTAGGCCACCGGTTGTGGCAGTGGGTAGCCGCTGACACGACGTTCAGGGAACCCTTTGATGGCGGCGCGGGTGTTGCGAAAGAGCACGCGTCCGGTGCCGTGACGATCGAGCAGATGTTCGGTCAACTCGTTTCTAGCGGCGATTTCATCGTCTGTATGGGTATCGTCAAGCAGACTGAGTTTATCCAGCAATGGCTGGTTATCGCCTTCGTTGAGGGTCGTTTCAAGCGTGGCGCGCGTATGCTCATTTAATGGCTGCTGGCCTAACAGCGCCTCAACCGCTTCGGCAATCGGGGCATAGTGCTGTTCTTCATCGATGAAGCGGTCGAGGTCGGGGAAGCGGTCGGAGTCGAGCAGGCGCAGGCGCGCAAAGTGGCTCGCCTTGCCCAGCTGTTCTGGTGTCGCGGTCAGTAACAGTACCCCTTTGGTAATCGCTGCGAGTTGTTCGATACAACGATATTCGATACTCGACTGTTGTGGGCTCCATTCAAGGTGGTGAGCCTCATCGACCACCAGCAGATCCCATTCGGCATCGAGCGCCTCCTGGAAGTGATCGGGTTGTTCTGCGAGAAACTCGAGGCTACAGAGTATCAGTTGCTCGCAATTAAAAGGGTTGCTATCGAGACTGTCATCAGGTGCCATCGGGTCGTCAACTTCACTTTCAAGATGCGCTTCATCTTCAGAGTGATGTCCGGCAATCGCCTGACAGCGCGCCTCATCGAAGATACTAAAATGGAGATTGAAGCGGCGCAGCATCTCGACCAGCCACTGATGGATCAAACTCTCCGGTACGACAATCAAAACGCGTTGGGCACGCTCGGTGAGCAGTTGCTGATGGATAATCATCCCGGCTTCGATAGTTTTGCCCAGGCCTACCTCATCAGCAAGCAGGACACGTGGCGCGTAACGGTTGGCCACCTCATGGGCGATGTAGAGCTGGTGTGGGATCAGACTGGTGCGTACGCCGGTCAAGCCGAGCAGCTCACTGCGTGCCTGACGATTGGCGTGCAGATGGCTCTGTTGGCGCAGTTCAAACCACTTGTTTTTATCGACCTGCCCGCTGAAGAGGCGTTCAGTAGGGCGATTGAGTTTGATGAAGTTATCCAGCGCCCCCTCGGGCAGTTCTCGTGGTTCTCCTTCGTCATCGCTACCGCGGTAAATAATCAGGCCGTCCTGCTCGTCCACCTGTGAGATCTTCAGTAGCCAGCCGTCGTGAGACTTTACTTTGTCGCCGAGTGAGAAGACCACACGGGTCAGTGGTGCGGTCAATTTGGCGTAGATTCGCGTTTCACCTGTCGCCATAAATAGGATGGTGACGGTGCGATGATCACAGCTGAGCACGGTACCCAGACCCATTTGAATCTCGGCGTTACTGATCCAGCGCTGGCCGGGGAGAAAATCTTGCACGTTTATAAATATCCTCGAAACTGGCCGGGGAATAAGGCTCCGACCGAAAAAAGAGGCACATTTTAGAGGAAATGGTGAAAAAAATCCCTGTTATCTTCCGTTTTGTTCGCGCGTGTTGTGTATTGTTTTTTATAGCAAAGCGAAGCGCGGCTCGATAGACTATGCCATTCATAGACTTAATGCTTTTTTAGGCTGAATTAGCGATTAATAGCGGGGAAATTATGGCAGGATTTATGTTGGAGCAGTGGCACTGGTGGACCATCACACTGCTGGCGTGCTCGTTTGCATTCTATTTTTCTAATAGCAAGCCGGCATGGGTGGCGATTGCCTCAACGGTAGTGGGCGCGATTCTCTGGTTCAAGCCTCATTTTCCCGTGATGTACCAGCTCGGCATCTTTTTTGCCCTTGCCGCTCTCGGAACCGTATTAACCACATTATTGATGAGCGGCCGGAAGAAAGAGGCAGACGAGGCTGATGATGCAACACCAAAGCGGGTGATGCATGTCGAGCGCTTAATCGGACATGTGATTACACTTGAGACCCCGATTGTGAACGGCAATGGTCAGTTCGAAATTCAGGGTGTGACACTGCGCTTACGCGGTGCGGACTGTGAGGCTGGTGAGAAGGTGAGAGTGGTTGGCATCGATGGGATCGATCGTGAGGTGATTATGGTAGAGCCGTTGGACGGTTTTGAGGATTATTGAATGGCAATTGTACTCAACGCGAGTTTTTCTACCGCCTTATTTTGCCAACACGAACAATAGCATCTAATGCTATGGGTTATTGCCCAGCAACAACACCAATTAAGCGCATTCCGGTGCGGTATCCTGAAATGATTATTTATATTCGCGAGGATACGATGAACATGAACATGATATTATCACGAGTTATATTAGCGGTTATTGCTCTAATTTTTGTCCATGCCGTCCAGGGTCTTATGACGGTTTTTCAGATCTATTCCGAGCGCACGATTGGGGTGTTCGGGGCAATAACTAGCACAGGATTTATCTGTTTTGTGTGTGTCTATCGAATTTCTATATCGAGAGGCTGGTATAGCGAACTCGGTACCTAAATTAAAACGGCCTCACTGTAATATAACCGACGAAAGCAATGTAAAATATTTGGTAGCCAGACGTAATATAAAGATAGTTAAGTCGTCTCATGAACTTGCTGCGATCCGGCCCGGACGGGATACCGGGATCCAGTAATCTACGTGTAGGACGGAGGCTTGTACAAAAAGAACTTCATCGTAATTATTGGGCTGCCCCTCGCAGCTCTTGCTTCACTATTTATTGTTGTGTTTCTTGAGTAAAGCCAGGGGCCAATAGAGTTCAAAGGGCTTGGTTTTGAGTTCAAAGGGGCGTCTGGGCCTGTAGTGCTTTGTTATTTGGCATTTGTAATTTCATTTAGCGTATTGTGGAATGGTGAGTTTCAATAGTGATGATCCCCACTTTAAGTGATGATCCCCACTTTATTGGACACCTTCTGATAAACCAGGAGCAAGCAAATGCGCAACAGTACTCAATCCAGAAAAAGATGGAAATATACAAAGGACTTTAAAGAGCGATATCAAATTTCTAACTTTTCAAGCAGATGAAGTTCTCCTCAGAAAGTGGGTAGTAATTTATAATCAACGCTAAAGACGTTTGGAATGGGGTGAATAAATAAGCTACGGTACTTCTACCATCTCCTCCGACTGCGAGAACATCCAGATCAGTGCAAACCCCAGTGCTCGATAGTGTTTCGTCGAAACTAACGGGCTCTCTTCGAACGCAGTATTTTTCAATGTATCAAAGCGAGCAAACACACCGAGGCGTAATTTTTTGGTGATGTTCTTTCTGAATGTCAGTGTGGTGCGTGCGCCGCTGTAGCCGCTACTGGCATGATATTCATTGCGTGCTGTAGTGACATATGCCGGCATGACTTCGTAGAAGTAGTTGTGATAGTCGCGGTCTGCGTAGAGTGGACCGACGGAAAGAGTGCCCTTCCAGTCGTCATGAATAGCGCTCTTTGCAGTGTATTCCAGGAAGGGTGAAAAGGTCCAGCCGCGGTGTTTGAAGAGGCCGTCGCCGCCGATTGAATGCGCGGAACGTATTGGCAGTTTGAGCCATAGCGACTGGCGCTTGTGACTGAGTTGCCACAGGTTCAATTCGAGTGATGGCCCGAGTTCGACGGTGGTGTCGATGTCTGGCATGCCGGCGCGTGGGCTGTCGCCATCGCTGGAGACCGGGATGCCGGCTGCAAGACTCAGGTCTAGTCTGATGCGATCAGTCTGAAATAGATGGCCCTGGATGCCACTTCGGTCGATATTCAAGCGCTCGCCACGATAGGTTATGTAGGGGAAGGGGGTGATGTAATTACGGTAAATATCCGAACCGCGATAGTAGGGGAGGTTTAACCCGCCGATGCCGATACCCAGCTCCCAGCGGGGCAATGACTGCGCATGGGTTGCGGGCAGCACGATGATGAATAATAAAACGGAAGTAATCAGGTTTCTGGGATTCACGGTGTTTACTGTTTGGCTGGGATCGCTACGTTATGTAATATGATGAGGTCAGATATTGGTTGCACGATTGTAACATGGGTGTGCGATAACGAATGACATCGTCATCCTGAAAAGGAGTTGAGCGAAATGAGTGATTGTCTATTTTGTAAAATGGTGAGTGGTGAGATTGCCCCGGATAAGGTCTATGAGGATGATGATGTGCTGGCCTTTGGTGACATCAACCCCCAGGCGCCGTTGCATGTGCTGGTGATTCCAAAGGTTCATATCTCAACGCTCAATGAGCTTGATGAGACTAATGCTTCGTTATTGGGCAAGATGTATCTCGCGGTTAAAGAGATCGCGAAACAGGAAGGGGTTGCAGAAGATGGTTTTCGCACCGTGGTGAACTGTAATCGCGATGGCGGTCAGTCGGTTTATCACATTCATCTTCATATGCTAGCTGGGCGTGGCCTGCAGTGGCCACCAGGTTAACCGGGTGCTGACAGGTGGAGTCTACTGAAGAGCAGAGGCTCGCCCAACTGGTGTTTGGCAACCGCTGGGGTGCGCTGGCGACTGCTGATCGCAATCGCCCGCTCGCCTCTTATGTCGCTTATGTGGCAGACGTGGATGGCGATGGATTCATGATCCATGTTAGTCGGCTTGCAAGACATACCGCCAATTTGTTGGCAAACCCGCAGGCGTCCCTTACGATCAGTGAAGCGGATAGTGGCGAGGGTGACCCACAGACGTTGGCACGGGTGACCTTGCAGGGCAGTGTGACTGAAATAGCACGTGATAGCGCTGCATATGGGGCTTCACAGGCCGCCTATATCAAGGCGTTACCGGATGCACAGCAGCTGTTTGGTTTTGCCGACTTTATCCTGTTCAGGTTTACTATTGAACAGGTACGATTTGTAGCCGGTTTTGGCAAGTCATTTACGTTGTCGTCGAAAACACTGCAGCGGCTACGAGGTGACTATGAGATCACTTCTTAAGCGAGCTGTTGTTGTGGCCTGCCGACGTAATGTCCCTGTGCATAGTCGATGCCGAGCTGCTTGAGTAGTGTCATGGTATCTTCATCCAGTACATATTCCGCAATGGTGAATTTGCCGACTGTCCTGGCGATCTGAATCATCGACTGCACCATCGCCTGATCGGTTTTGTCGTTTGTCATGTTTTCAATGAAGTTTCCATCGATCTTGATGTAGTGGATCGGCAGGTGCTTGAGGTAGTTAAATGAACTGAAACCCGAGCCGAAATCATCGAGCGCAAACTCACAACCAAGTCCGATCAATTTTTTGATAAGCAGGTTAGCCTCTGCAATGTGTTGTACTGCGACCTGTTCGGTGACCTCAAAAATGAGTGACTCGGGTGGGATTTCATATCTTTCGATGTTTTCCTGTACGATCTTGACGAGGTTGACCTCTTCGAAGGCATGCCCTGAGAGATTAATCGCAAACTTGATTGAAGGATTAGACTTTCGATGGCTGGCGAGTGCCTTCAGTGCATGCTCGATAACCCAGTGATCGACCTCGACCATCAGGCCAAAACGTTGTGCCGCAGGTAGAAAGGCTGAAGGTGGGATAAGCTTGTCACCCTCGCTTGGCAGGCGTAACAAAACCTCGTAGATATCGGAATTACCGGTGTGTACGTTGACGATTGGCTGATATTCGAGGACAAAATGGTTATGTTTGAGTGCAGCCTCAATGCGACGTGACCAACCGATATCTTCTTCCATCTTACCGGTTTCATTTTTGAGTTTTTCGTAGAAGTAGTGACGATTACGGCCACCTCTTTTTGCTTCATGGCAGGCAAGGTCGGCCTGTGAAAGGAATTCGTCAGGTGTGTAGAGGTCGGAGTCAATCATGGTGACGCCGATACTGCAACTGACCTGAAATTTCTGGTTGTTGTCGATGAATACAAGGTGCTGGTTCATCATGGAGACCATATTGCTGGCAAGCTGGAGCGTCTTTTCCTGAGTCGTCTCCTCAATCAGGATGGTGAATTCGTCACCACCAAAACGGCATAGTGTGTCGCGCTCTCTGAGGTGATGTTTTAGCCAGCGTGCGGCCTGCACCAACATGCGGTCACCGGCTTCATGCCCTAATGTGTCATTGACATATTTGAAGTGATCCAGGTCGACAAAAAGCAGCGCGCTGGTGCTGTTGGTGGCGGCGAGTTTTTCAAGTTTTTCGGTGAAGAAGTTACGATTGTAGAGTCCTGTGAGTGAATCGTGATTGGCGAGTCGCAGCAGCGTGGCATCGCGTTCGCGCAATGCACTGATAGTAGTATTGAGGGCCTGGCTGATATTGTTGATTTCACGATGTTTTGAGGGCGGCACATCGATCTCTGTATTGCCCTCAGCAAGGCTTTGCAATGGCCTGCTTAATTCTGACAGTGGTTTTATAGCATGCTTGATGATGGTTTTACTGATGAGAAAGATGATCATGAAGACAAACATAATGAGTGCACTGCCAGCAAGCAGGTTTTTGATGAACTGTTTTTCATAAGGGGTGAAGTCGAGGCCGAGTTCAACAAAGCCGACAAGCCTGACATCATCATGTGTCTCATCAGCGAGGTTAAAGTCTAGTAGGCCATCTTCAGGGATCGATTCGATCCAGATGGGTGTATAGGTTTTGACATAAGGTGAGTTATCCAGGTCGTGCTTGATGATATGAGGTTTCTTTATGCTCGCTGTGTCGCCAAGCAGAGCCATCTGTTTTGAGCTGAGCCTGGGGGGCTGTGTTATGGTGTCGACGTCAGCCCTTCCTTCTCTGAAGATCGGCGTACCATCAAGCGAGTAGTAGGTGACGTAAGCGATGTCGGGAAATTTTGCGATGTAGTCTTCAATATGGATAAAACGATCCGTTTTAGCGTCGTCACCATAGAGTGGGGTACCGAGTTGATTGAGTTCCTGAGTCCAGCGGGCTGCCCACTTCTCGAGGTTGTTGTCGATGATCCAGCTGGTTGTTAGCCACAGGCATGCAGCCGCTGCCAAATAGACGATAACGGCATAGACGATATGGACTAACAGGATATCGCCGACCAGGCTACGGTGTTTGGTTCTATTTTTCATCTTGTCTGTTGATGCTGGCCACATGGGGAGGATTAGTCCCAGTGGATAGCGTGTTATTTGCGTTTGTCTGGCTGCTTCGCATTGACCAGAACACGCGCTATAGTGATCATTACTGTGTCAGTGTAGCGCTATCCTCACTGGACGGCCATCTTTCAATAATAATTTCCGTATTACCTTCTGGAATCAAAAGATTAAAGCGTTTAGCTGTCTGGGTATTGATGATGATATGAGCCCGTTCGAGTGGCACGATGTCGGTGCCAGGGATGGTGTTGTCGGGCGCGGTTGCGAGCAGGCGCTTCACCACCTTTTCTGCAATATCGCTATCAACCTGGGTGGCACTGATCATTGCGCCAGCCTCTAGTAACAGCTCGTTGACAGTGAAGAGCGGGGTGGTATGTTTCGTGCTATAGGCCACCACATTTCGTAGTGTCCGTTTGCTAAGAATACGATTGTCAGGTAGCAGCCAGAAGCCGTCGACCTGCGGGATCAGGCGTCGGAATTCCTCCCACATCTCCTTGTCATTTTTGACGGTATGACTGATAAGGGTGATACCGCGTACTGCTGCACTTTGCGTCGCCTGTTCGATAAAAGGCTGCTTGCCATCACCAGTGATGACGCCGACCTGTTTGAGTTCGGGAACGATTGTCTTCCATGCCTTGAATTGTTGATCAACAGAAGGGACCAGGCTGACCCCTTTTAGATGCTCAGTAACGAGATTGTAATCCTGATAATTGTATATCTGACAGAACACCACCGGAATCTGTTGTAGCATTTTGGCCGCCTTCGCTGCATCCAGGCCTATCGCAACAACCTGTTGGTGTTGTTCACGTTTGATCTGCTGGATAACCTCTGCCGCGCTTTGCTGGTATAGGTAAAGAGGCTTGAACGTTCCCCCTTTGAGGGTGATGAGGCGACCTATTTCACTGCTGAGGTGGTTGTGGTTTTCGATATCACGACTGATGATAATGGCGACATTTAGTGGCACGGGCGTTTCGATTGCGACCTCAGGCAGTGGCGCGGGTTTTGGTTCAGGCACAGGCGGGGGCTCAGGTGTGATTATCTGTGGCTCGACGGGTGCTGGCGGCACTTCGATGGTGATGACTTCAGGCGCTGGTGGCGGCGCAGCTGGTTTACCCAGCATAGAACAACCACCGAGTGTGATGACCATGAACAGCAGCAGCGCCTTGAAAACGGCTAAGCGAAGGGTAGTGGAATAGGGTAGGTTGTGTCGGTTTTTCTGCATATGTCTATCGGGTGTTGCTGATGGGGCTGTTCTATTCGGAGGCAGTACGTCAATTGAATACCGTCATTTTAACTGAAAAAATAGGTATCTGCTGATTTATCGTTGTTGATAATAACCCTGTTTTTGCTGGGTTAGTAGTGTGGCTATCTGGAGGGAGAAGTGCAGGGTTCTCCAGGATCTTCCAGTGTCAGTCGACGGGTGTTGGCGATAGTATCGCGAATGGGCAGGCTCGGCTGTAGCTGTTTGAGGCACTTTTCGGCGGTGGCACGGTAGGCGGTGAGTTTGCCACCATAGATGGTGAGCAGGCGGGGAGATGTTTCACGATCGGTGAGTAGCACTGTCTCTCGTGGACGGGCGAAGTGTGAGTGGATATCGCCATCACTGTTATTGCCTCGCGGCAAGACCCGAAGTCCGGCAAATGCACTGCAGAGCGGGTTCGTCTGCAAGTTGCGGTAGGCTGGGAAGTAGCTGGCCATGGTCTTCAGCAGGTAGCGTGCCTCCTGCTCTAGTGGGATGACACTGCCCGGGTCGGCTCCGGCATCGAACGCGGTCTCCGTGGTGCCAACAAGGATCTTGCCGTGCCACGGCATTGCGAACACGGCGCGGCGGTCTTTGGGGGCCTCCATATAATAGATTCCTTTGGTGAGTTTACCCTCGATGATGATGTGCGTCCCCTGGACCAGGTCGACTGCATGGGGGGCTTGCGCGGGGGTGAATTTTTCCAGTACCTGATTCGCCCACGGGCCTGCCGCGTTGACCACTGTGCGAGCCTCGCAGGTGATGTTCTGCGCCCCTTTTTTGTACTGAATGACAGTGCTATTGTCGTTGAGTTGCCCAGCGACGAGTTGCGCGCCAATCTCCAGCTCGGCCCCGAGTGAGATGGCGGAGTGCATCACGGCGCGTGTCAGTGCAGCATCATCGGTCTGCGCATCATAGTAGCGAAATACAGCCTCCAGTCCGATGGTGTCGAGGCCATCGAGATCGTTCCACTGTTTCTGATCGAGCGAGCGGAAGAGGCCTGCCCGGTTAAATCCGCCCAGTAGTGTGTAGAGCGTGAGGCCGCTTCTGATGAGCCAGGGGCGACGGTTGGTATCCTTGTAGACCGGAATATGAAATGGTTGCAGCTTGACCAGTGAGGGGGCATTTTTTAGCAGCAGTGCGCGTTCGCGCAGGCATTCGCGGACCAGTGAAAAGTGCATCCCTTCGAGGTAACGCAGGCCGCCGTGGATCAGCTTGCTGGAACGACTTGAGGTGCCGCTGGCGAGTGTCGTCTGTTCCAGCACTAACACCGAATGACCGGCCGCTGCTGCTGCCTGCGCAACACCTGTGCCGTGAATACCGCCACCAATGACGATGAGATCATAATATTTATTGGCCATCTTTATACTCCACGACAGGCCCTCTTCTTGAGTGTCGGATGGGCCAACATCGCCTCAATGGCCATCGTCTCGATCAGTGCTATCCCCTTTGCCGCGAGGGAGAGTGCCAGCATCGGATCGGTCACTTCGTACAACGCCCATTGCCACGGGCCGCGCCAGATATCATCAGGGTTATCGGGTAGCCGGGTATGGTTGGTGAAGAGGTAGTCTGGGGCGAGTTGGTTGGCCGTCTGCTGTGATGCCTCATCCCATGTTGCCGCGACCCAGCCGATGGCCTCTGCGCCAAGCGTACGCGCCACTTCAAGTGCCGCGACCTCATATGAGATCGGAATGCATTGCGCGCCAAAGGGTGTCAGCTGCCGCATAATTTTTTCGACGACAAACTCGCTACCAAAGATTTTAGTACTCTCTTCTTTAATCTCAATAAAGGCCTGGCGCCCGGGCCAGGCGCGCAGCAGTGTCAGTAGCTCCGCGAGGGTAGGGATGGGTGTGCCAGAGAATTTTGAGCCAAAACGTTGTGCTTCGCAGGCTGAATAATGGCTCAGCTGGTTCGCATTGAGTTGTGTAATGCGTTGCGGCTGGCCAGTAATACGCTGCATCTCATCATCGTGAAACAGCACCGGGATACCATCAGCAGTCAACTGGATATCGACCTCGACATAACAGGCCCCCGCCTTAAGCGCCGACTCGATAGCGGGCAGGGTGTTTTCCGGATAGTGCGAGGCGTGGCCGCGATGTGCAACGAGTTGAGGTATCTTCATGGTTAAATCAGGCATCCAGTAGTCTTGTTCAATCTATCATGAGTCGTGCGTGTCTGCATCGCTTTTACCTGCTCAGTAATGGTGTTAGGAGAGGGCCTGTTCCATCGCGGTTTGCCAGCGTTGGTAGCGTTTTGTGAGCGGCGGATTGTCCTGTGGCTGGATCTGGTGATGGTCGTGACGATGCCATGTGGTATCGATCATGGCAGCTTGCGGGTGTGCCAAAAGCCAGGCAAGCCCACTGGCAGTCGCTTCACACTCAGCCATGCGGTGCACCATCAGGCCACTGAGATCTGCAATGCGTTGACAGAGGCCATCGAGCCGCGCCAGGCCACCGCTGATCAATATTTTTTTTGCCCCCGGCCGGTAGTATTGCAGCTGCTCAATATTGAGCTGTAACAGAAAGGCGATGCTCTCGATCACAGCGACGATCTGTTGTTCGACACCGCCCTCGCCAATAAACTGGGACTCGAAGTTGGCTTGCCAATAGGGCGAGCCAATGCCGGAGACGCCGTTAAGAAACAGCATGGAAAGATCTCTGTCTTCCAGCCACTGTGGCAGTTGCTGATAGAGTCTGTCGGGCTGCAGGCGCTGCTCGATCCAGCTGAGTGCACTGCCGGCACCGTTGACGGTACCCTCTAACGCGTAGGCTGAATTACAATGCTCATTTTGTCGTAGTAACAGGCTGGTCAGTAGTTGCGGAACAATCACGCAATCATTACCGGTCACTCGCTGGATAAAGGCACCCGTGCCGAGGTTGATGTAGAGGGCATCATGCTGTAGTTGTTGCCAGGCAAACAGCGATGCGGATTGATCACCGATGACTGTCGTCATCGGAATGGGGTGCCCTGCAATCGTTAGCGTTCCAAAGGGGTAGTGATTCGGAACGCAGCGTGGAAGCGGATTGTCTGGCAGTTTAAAAAGCTGTGTCAATGATCGCTCCCAGTCTAGTGTATTTATGTTCCATAGCAGCGTGCGCGAGGCATTGACATAATCAACGAGATAGGGTTGTTCATCCAGCAGTTGGTGTAGCAGAAAGCTGCTCATCGGTCCCCAGCAGAGGCGTTGTTGCTGATAGGCCTCGTTGACGGCTGGCAGGTGATTAATGCACCACTGGAGTTTTCCTACACCATAGTGCGGTGATAAAAAGAGTCCGGTCGTTTGATGTATCTGTGCTGCATCAGGCTGGAATTTTTCGATCCAGTCGGCGGCACGTCGATCCTGCCAGCTGATGATCGGTGAGAGCGGCTTGCCGCTGATTTTGTCCCAGCAGGCGACGTTGGAGCGTTGTGTCGCCATGCCTGCCGCGACGATATCTGTTAGCCTGATGTTGGGTGAGGAAACGGCCTTATGAATCGCTGTCTGAATGGATTGCAGCAGCGCTTTGGCTTCATATTCAACGCGATCACCCACGCTTACCTGTGCTTCCATCGGAGATGTGCCACGTGCCAGTTCTCGTCCTAGCGAATCAAAGATAAAGGCGCGACTGGCATGCCCCCCCTGATCAATGGCGAGGTAGAGCGGCGCAGAATGGGTGGTCGCTGGTTTGTTCAAATCTGTCCTCTTAACTGTGCCCAAAGAATGCCAAGATATTCATGAATCATCTTCTCTGATTTTCGTAGGGCATGGGCGTTGGGAAAGTAATCGTCGGGGCTTAACTCATCTTTTTGCCTGACGGCATGGTTGGCTGGTGCTGGAATCGGTGACATGCCCTGCCGGTTGAACAGGGCCATGGAGCGCGGCATGTGTGATGCTGAAGTGACGAGAATGAAATCATCATCACCCGCCAATACTTTGATATTGAGCGCCTGGTCTTGGGTGTCTAGCGAATGGCTATCAAGAATTATGGCATCGTCATCTACACCCATTATCTTGGCAATGGCCCGCATCGTTTCAGCTTCGGGTTTGTCATCAAAGACATTACCGCCCGAAAGAATCAGTCTACTGTTGGCTGTCATCTTGTATAGCCTGACACCTTCGGCAAGGCGTGCCAATGTGATCGCATTTATCTGGCTGGTCACTGGCACGGTGGGGTCGGAGATATGCCCTGCGCCCAGTACTACGATGTGTTTTATCTGGCGTATATTTTCGGATGGATGATGGAGATAACTGGGGTACTGGTTTTCGAGTGAGGCGAGCAGGGTATTGCTGACAGGTGTCAGGCTGAACAGGGTCAATGTGAAGATGCCTAGAACAATTAGAAGCTTTCCGCTTCGCTGTCTAGAGGTATAGCACAGTAGCCACAAGCCCAGCAATACGGCAAAGAGACACAGCGGCAGCGGTGCGAGCAGCGCGGCAATTATTTTTTTGAATAAAAACATAGTGCCTTGATGAATGTAGAGTAGCGCTTTTAGCGCCTGATTATCCGATTACGGTTAATTAGAGCAACTCATCTCTGACCATGCAAGTGTCGTTTTAGTTGATAAGGGTGGTCGGTGCTAAGGCACCATCTGTTGTTGCAATTTTTGCCTCTGTTCTAGCAGCTTCTGAACCTGTTTTGCCTGCTCCATTGCGGCTTTTCCGTGAGTGAAAGGAAGCAGGGGGCTTGGTGTGACGTTGTCGATATCTGTTGTGCTTTTGACCTCTTTATCAGGCTGTTTTGGCGGAGTGGGTGTGAATTTGTTTTTACCTGGGTTGAGTAAGATGACTTTACTCTTGATTCCCCTTGCTGAGTCATCGGTGCTGGAAAAGTGCCAGACCCCATTTTCATCTTTCCACTTGTGAATCTTGATTTTTGGTTCCGATTGATCGACGTCTGGCGATATTGATGCTTGTGTCGCCATCTCAGTGACAGTCGATTGCACGCTCTCTGGAATTTTGGGCATGCCAAGGTCAGGCATCTTGAGATTGTTAACAGACATCAGTGAAGTTCCCTGCTGATTTTTAAGGTAGAACGGGGCAATTACTGCCAGAACGACCAGTGCCATTAGCAATTTCACAAATATTTTCATTGACGTCCTCTTAGCTGATTTTACTGCATAATATTTATCGTCATTTTGCAGTCAATGAAGAGGGGAATTTGACGCAACTTCTTAAGTGTTAGCTCATTTTGAACACGCTCTATCACTAATTTTGGCGCTATATAAAAAACCGAATCATTAAGTTATTGTTTTTTGGTAAATATAATTTTTGGCATGATTGGTGCTAATGTATTACGCGAATGAGTAAAGAAGTATCTGCTTTTTTACTTTTCTACCTCCCTCGATATTTGGGCGTCAAAATTGGCGCCTTTTTTTTTGGGGGAGGGCTGAACTGGGCTAACTTATATTAATGATAAATATAGGGTAGAGCCATTGAGCATCTAATCGGCAGTGAAGTTCTGATTTCGGTGATAACTGCCAGCTATTTTTGGGTTGATCTGTAAGTTGCATCTATGATACAACTACATAGCCATTCTGGCCTTGTGTTTTATATGGTAATTGATGGAGGAGTGATAAATGAGTCAAAGTGTTTATGAAAGGATTGGTGGTGGTGCAGCAGTGGATGCGGCGGTTGACCTTTTTTACCGCAAAGTGCTTGCTGATGATCGAATCAACAATTTTTTTGAAGGTACCGATATGGAGAAGCAGGCTGCTAAGCAGAAGGCCTTCTTGACGATGGCGCTGGGTGGCCCCAATAACTACACTGGTGAGGACATGCGCAAAGGGCATGCCCATCTGGTTGAGCGCGGTCTTAATGATTCTCACTTCGATGCCGTCATGGAACACCTGGGGGCAACGCTTAAGGAGCTGGGTGTGTCAGATGATCTAATTGGTGAGGCAGCGGCCATTGCCGAGAGTACTCGCAACGATGTACTGGGTAAGTAACATCACAGCTAAATAAAGGTAATAGTCATGACAAAAGTCGTCTATCAAGGCCGCTCGTATGAGCGGCTGGACGATGAATCGGTGTTGCGCTGTCTGTTGAGGAATGGAATCCGTGCGCCATATTCATGTGAGAGCGGCGCCTGCCAGGCCTGTACGATGCGGGCGATAAGCGGTACGCCACCAGCAAACTCCCAGGAAGACCTTAAGGAAACCCAAAAAGCACTGGGCTATTTCAAACCCTGTGTCTGTAGGCCTGATGAAGATCTTGAGGTTGCTTTGCTCGATGATGCTCACAATCACAAGTATCAGATGGAAGTGGTCGAGAAGAGGTTTCTCAATGATGAAATTTTGCGCCTGCGTCTGACTTGCGATGAGTCATTCGAATACCGTGCCGGACAGTTTATCAATATCTTCAAGGACGACTTGATTCGGAGCTATTCGATGGCGTCATTGCCAGTTCAGGATGACTTGCTAGAGCTGCATGTCAAACTTGTCCCTAATGGGGTGGTGAGTCACTGGTTATGTGATGATGTTCAGCTCGGAGATCAGCTCACTGTTACCGGCCCCATGGGCGAATGTTTTTATCATGAAGTTGATAGCACAGAGGGGTTGCTGGCCGTTGGCACCGGGTCCGGTTTAGCACCACTGTGGGGGATTGTGCGTGATGCATTGATACAGGGTTATGAGAAGCCCATTATCCTTTGTCATGGCGCGATGAAGCCTGAGAATCTTTATTATGTCGAAGCGCTACGCCAGCTTGAAGAGACGCATGAAAACTTCAATTATTTTCCTTGTGTCTCTGGTCTAGATGAAGACGAGGTGCCCGCGGGTATGTCGTCAGGATTCCCTAATGATGTGGCATTTGCGCAACTACCCTCGCTGGCGAAGTGGCAGGTTTTTCTCTGTGGCCATCCAGATATGGTTAATAACACCAAAAAGCAGGCTTTTTTAGCGGGAGCCTCATTGAAAAATATTCATGCGGATCCATTTGTAATGGCACCCCACGCGTAAATTATTATTTTTTTTGGGTTTATTCCGGTTTTCCCTTGAAGGTGGAAGGCGTACTCTGTTAGTATTCACCTCGTCGTAAATGCAGGTGCGGGGTGGAGCAGCTTGGTAGCTCGTCGGGCTCATAACCCGAAGGTCGTAGGTTCAAATCCTACCCCCGCTACCAAACTCCTGTGTAGCAAAAATTTCCCTTCGATTTTATTTTCAAGAGACGACACGGATTCTCCCGTAGCGATCACTTACCTGTTTTCTGGTTTTGTGTGTAGATGTTGGTGCGCGCCAGCAACATGTTTATCGTCGTGGTCGTGGTCGTGGTCGTGGTCGTGGTCGTGGTCGTGGTCGTGGTCGTGGTCGTGTGGCGGATGGTCATGAGTATGAGTATGGTCATCATGCGCATGGACGTGAAAATGGACCTCTCCATCAGCACTGTGAGCGTGGCGGTGTGCATGCAGAAAATTGCCGATGATGAAACGGTGATCTTCATTCATGTCATCTTTATGTTTCAGAATGTCATTCAGCAGCTCGTGCGTCATCAACGCCAGTGGCAGTTCGAGGTTGTTGGCCTCTAGCAGCTTGCGATCATAAAGAATCTTTGAGGTGGCATCGTCGGCGACGATCTCGCCATCGGTGAGTAAAATACAGCGGTCACACACCTCAAGCGCGATATCCAGATCATGGGTGCAGAGCAGGATGGTCTTATCGGACTCTTTGAGCCAGTTGATTAGCTTGCGGCGATTCAATGGATCCATGTTGGTAGAGGGTTCATCGAAGACCAGGATCTCGGGGCGGTACGACAGCACCGTGGCGAGTGCGAGACGTTTACGCTCTCCAAACGATAAATGGAATGAGGAGCGTTCGTCGAATCCCTCCAGCCCGACCAGTGCCAGTGATTCTTTTACACGCTTTTCGACTTCGTCATGCGGCAATCCGAGATTGAGTGGGCCAAAGGCGACATCATCGTAGACCGTTGGGCAGAAGAGCTGGTCGTCCGGATCCTGGAAGACGATACCGATCTGGCGACGGATCTCGACCAGCGTCTCTTTTTCGACACGTGTACCGTTGATATGGACCTGCCCATTAGTTGGCAATGATACCCCGTTAAGCAGGCTCATGAAGGTCGATTTACCTGCGCCATTGGGGCCGATCAGGGCAACCTTTTCACCATGTTTGATGTTGCAGCTAACACTCTTTAGTACCGCATGACCATCGGGGTAGGTGAAGAAGACCTGGCTGGTCTCGATGGCGCTTTTGTTTGATTCTTTATTTGACACAAGGCACTCCTGAAGTGCGAATTAAAACCAGGCCTGTTTGGCCGGTAAAAAGAGTCCGGAAAAGTCCAGCGTCAGAATAAGGCCGGCCGCTGTGAGTACCAGTGCGGACTTGATATAGTCCTGTCGTTCAGACTGAAACCTTACCATGCTGTGCAGTTCGCCCTGATAACCTTTGGATAGCATCGCCTTGTAGACACGTTCTGAGCGTTCAAAGCTGCGCACCAGTAACGTGCCGACGAAGTTCCCCATGACATGCATGGTTTTGATATTGCTCTTCATGACAAAGCCTCTGGCGCGCATTGCAATCTGCATGCGGCGCATCTCTTCTATGAAGACAAAGGTATAGCGATAGGTGAAGAGTAGCATCTGGATCAGGATCTTTGGGCACTTCAGGTGTTGCAGTGCGATCATTGAGACATCAAAGCGTGCGGTGCCAAACATCGAAAAGGTGGTGAGTATGATCGCCACGGCTTTGATAAAGATTAGCGTGGCGATCTGTAATCCTTCCCATGCAAATGGCAGCCCTATCAATTCAAAGGCCGTTTCACCAGGATAGCTTAGGGGCATAATGATGAAGAAGGGTAGCAGGAAAAAGATGATCCACTTGATACTGCTGGCGACAAAGTCATAGGGCAGGCCGCTTTGACGCAGGATAAAAACGGCGGTGCAAAATGCGAGGAGCGCGATGGGCAATGTCTTGATTAGTGCAACGCTAAAGACAAAGATGCCGAGCGTGAAAAGTTTAACCCGAGGGTCCCAGCGTTGCAGCGGCGAAGCTACATGAGCAAAGCGATCGATATCAAGCGGCATTGCTGCACCATCCGTAGCACCTGTGATCAGTTATTATAGTGCTCCGCTTCATTTGGAAGCTTCCTCGTTTGCCGCTGTTGCCTTTTCTTTAACAGGACTGGATTTTTGCGTGAGAGGTAACTGTCCCGCTAATGCATCTGGTTTGACCTTGGCCAGGAAGGCAGCGCAGGCACCGACCACTAGTGCTTCAACAATCATTACAGGGATATGTGCTGCCAGTGTATAGCCAGCTGTGGCGATAAACTCTTCACCCGTGGTAACCAGTGATAGTGCCAACACGATGCCGGAACTGAAGATGCCGGTTGCCCCGGCCAGGCCACCAAAGATCATCTCTTTTTTATTGATATTGACATGGTGGCGCAGTTGCCACACGCCATAAGCAAGCAGCCCGCCGCCACCTAGCATCATCGTGTTAACGCCGATCACCGTGACGCCGCCATGGCCAAACAGGATCGTCTGTAAAATGATGCCAAGCATGATCGCTGGAAAGGCACGCATCCCCAGTACCACGCCGACGAGACCATTAAGGATCAGATGGACACTGCTAAAGCCAATCGGCACATGGATCAATGATGCGACAAAAAAGACCGAGGTTATGACGGACACCTTGGGGATATCGTCGAGATCCAGTTTACGCAGCGTATAGGCCGCGACTGCCACGGTACCAATAAAGCCAGCGGTGAGTACGGGCGCTGATAGAATCCCGTCAGAGATATGCATATTGTGTGGGTCTCAAGTGATTAGGGGTGTTTCAAAAGGTATCGACGTATTACGATCAAGATTGAATCTTCTCTCGACCCGCAGCGTAATTCTGCTGGAAAACACTACGCTTTACGTGCCTTGAAGTACATGGCGATGCCGAACAGGCCAAAGATGAAGCCAATGCCGCCGATGATATCGGCAAGGGATTTTTCGGCACGCATGGCGGAGAGTTCTCGCATCAGTGGTTTGATCGCCTTGCCGACGGCGCGTTCGACTTCGGTACGAAGCGCACTATTATCGAGGTTGACTGCAGTGACAGGGGTTAAAGAGCCATCAGTTGTCTGAGTGCTTTTTTCGTCTGTAACAGTGGCTGTCGTAGCTGTCGTAGCTGTCGTAGCGAGCTCGCTTGAAGTTTCTTCATCTTGTAATTCATCTTTCAGCAGCGAATATTCGGTCTGATGCCCCATCCCGGCGTTGACGGTGATGCGCATATCATTCTGTTGTGGGATCGCAAAGCTGAACTGGCCATCGGCATCGGAGGTGCCGCGTAACAGCTCACTGTTCGCGGCATCAAAGACAATTATTTCACTGTTTTTGGCCTTTTTACCATCGGTGAAGTAGCCTTCGACAAAGATCTCATTACCTTCGACATAGGCGAACATATTGAGTTTATGGGCAAAAGCAGGAGGCGTGATTAGCAGCAAAATTGTCGCCATTGCAGCAATGTATCCTCGGTGTAGGCGACAGCTGTGGGGAATAATTTCTTTATTTTTAATATGATATGTTTTCACTGACTGCGCCCCTATTTCGTGGTACAAATATTAAATATGTGGCACTCCAAAGTCAATCGATGTAGTGATGTCGTCTGGTGAGTGCCTGGGAAAAGCATCTGGAGGAAGTTAATATGTCTGAGTTGGTAAGGTTTGGCGTCTCTATTGATAACACTCTGCTGGACAAGTTTGATGAACTGATTGGCCGTAAGGGGTATAAAAATCGTTCTGAGGCGATTCGTGACTTGATTCGTGACCACATGGTGGAGCAGGAGTGGGAGGCGGACGCCGAGACGGTGGGTACCTTTACGATGGTCTACGATCATCACACCCGAGAGCTTTCTGCCAGGCTGACGCACCTGCAGCACTCCTTTACGGGCGAGATCTGCTCGGTTCTGCATGTCCATCTCGATCATAATAATTGCCTTGAAGTACTGGTGTTGAAGGGTAAAGCTCAACTGCTGCAATCACTGGCGGACAAATTAGTGAGTGTGCGCGGCGTCAAACATGGCAAGCTCACGATGACGACCACGGGCGAAGCGATGCCGACAGGGTCAGGGGACCATAGTCACGCGCATTCAGATGAGGGGCATCATCATGACCATTCTCATGAGTAACAGCTAGCGTACAAATGGTTTCAATCATTCTTTTATGCTGAGTCATGTTAAAAGCCACCAGAGAAAAGCTGTTGCCTACTTCATATCGTGTGTCTTGACCCATAACACCGCACCGATCTCAACCGGGTAGTCTGTGCCTTCATGGTTCATCGTCTTTTCATCTTCGTTCAATGCGGCAAATCCCCACCAACCTGCCCTGGGCATCGCATAAGTAAATACACCATTGGCATCGGCCTTAACGACCTGGGTGATCATCGGGTCCGCTTCGGGTTTGAGCTTGCCGTCTTTATTGTAATACTCAACCTCTACCTCGCTGAATGGCACAGGTTTACCGTCAACAGTGACGATGCCCTGGAAAATATTACCTGTATACAATCCGTAAGGGCGGGTTAATGGAATGATCTCGGTCTTCAGGCCAACGGGCGCATCCCAGCCCTCTTCGAGACCAAATGAGTTTACGATCACCTTGGTGTAGTGGATGATGAATGACTCTTCGGCGGGTTCCCAGTATGGCTGTGGTTCGATATAAAAGGTGTTGTCACCGGGGCGTCTGAGTTTGTAATTGACGCGATAGCCGTCGAATTTTTCACCGTTGATATCGGTGAACTTGTGTGGCTTGATTGTCTCCATCAGGTCGCGCTTTTTGCCGCCCGCCATGACACCAAACTGCGCTGGTTTAACCATGTGCATGCCACCGCCTTCAAAGGGGTGCCAGAACATCAGGTTCAGATCAAGGGCGCGTTTCTCATTTTGCTTAACCATATCATCGGATGGGATGATCATCTGAAAGTGGGCCGATGCACTCATGCTGGCAGCTAGTAGTGCCGCGCCACTTAGAAATTTGATGCTATTTTTCTTCATATTTGTAATCTCGTGTTGGTGTTAACTGGATTAAAATTCGACTGCAATCTGCGCGGTGACCATATCGGTAGAGCGTCCTGAGCCACCTTCATTTGTGCCATAGTCATCGCTTTTGGCCCACTCGAAGCCGAGAGAGGTCTGTTGGCGCAGCGCGACATTGATACTGCCGAGGAGGCGTGACTCAGGCAAGTTCAGTGCCTGGGCTTCGCTGCTGCCCTGCGCCGCCAGTGCGATAGTGGCCTCTTTGCCAAACAGCAATAGTTCAAACCCCGCCTCGATGTTGTATGCGTCAGGTTCAGCCTTGTCTCCGTTGAAAGCGAGGTCAGCTGTACTAAAACTGTCGTTGGCGCCAATATATTCGGCGATCATAGTGAGCGGTCCGCGACGCATGATAGCGTGCAGAGCGATACCGGCGGGAGTTTCTGACAGTGTAGTGCCGTTACTGATAGTGCCCTCAATGGTATCGGTTTCCGCCATGTTGCTGATATAGCTGATACCGCTATCAAGATTGAAACTGTCATTTTCAATGGTAAACCCGATGTTAGCGCCGATACTTTTAACTCGATCGCTTTCATTCGCCTGCCGCGTCGCGCCCTTAAAGGTATAGATGGCCGCGTAGAAATTGTCGACTTCTGTCTCGAATTGAACCACGCTCTCACGCGTTTCGCCCAGTTCCAGGGTAAGAGGGTCTGAGATCATATGGCTTTCAAAGTGTCCAAATGGGACATACATCTGGCCTGCAGTCATCGCGATGGGCATGCCGCCGAGTTCAGACAGGGTGATGGTGCCTTCATCGAGCTCCAGCTCTGTGTCATCTTCTTCATGCAGCAGCAGAAGATGCGCTGAAACATGATCAGTGATGGTGGTGTCGATACCAATCTCGACCGTCGCGAGTGTGATGTCGCTGTTGGCAGAGCCATCGGTTGTGCGTCCCCCCGTCGCTTCAATCTCGACAACGCCGCTGATTTTTATTTCATAGGCGCTGTCAGCGATTGCATAGGGGGAGATGAGCAGGGATAGCGCTGAAATTGCTGCTATGGTTATCGTTGAGCGCGAAGCGCGCTTGTTGCCAGTCATCACTAATCTCCTCAATTTGCTTCTATCTGCTGTGGTTGGTTATATAACGGCAGAGTATCTAATAACACGATGAAAAAAATAGTAGCACGAAGATGCTATTATGTAAATAAACGTGTTACTGGTAGTGTTTTAATGAGGAAATATCTATTATTTCAGTTGCTTATGTTGTGGTTTGGTGTGTTGCAAAATGCCGATAATTGTTGAAATTATTATATTTTTGCCAGGAAAATCGATGAACTTTTAACGTGTTTCTTGTTTTGAGTGCTCACTCTTAAGGTAGGAGGGCTGGCTATAAACGAGCAAACAGTTTTTCAAGCATCTCGATATCGATCTTATTTTTCCAGTCATCACCCAGGGCATGCAGCCACATGTGATCAAGCGCGTAGGCGACCCTGGCCATCTCGGTCAGTTTCTCGCGTGGTAGATCTTTGGTAATGCCCTGCGGCAGTTCGATGTTGTGCAACGCCAGCATCTTATGGAATTCGGAGACATGTTCGCCGTAGAAATCTTCCAGGTGGTTGAAGCAGATGCAGTTGGCGATGCCGTGATGGGTGCCGAGTACATGTGCCAGTCCATACGACAGCGCATGACACACACCCACCTGGGAATAGGTGAGACTCAGGCCGCCGAGATAGGAGGCGACCATCAGCTTCTCGTCGGCCTCGGGGTGATAGGTGTTTTCGTAATTGAGGAAGACATCCTGGCACATCTCCAGTGACTTCTCGCCGTAGGCGTCGCCAAAGGTGTTGCGACAGTGGCCGGTGAGTGCCTCGACCGCATGGATGTAGGAGTCCATGCCGGTATAAAAACGTTGTGGCGCAGGGACCCCTTCACACAGTTCTGGGTCTAGGATGATCTGATTCGCCACTGTGTAATCACACTTGATGCCGAGCTTCTTTTCGGGGCCGCTCAGTACGGCGGTCATCGAGACCTCAGCGCCAGTGCCGGCGATGGTCGGAATGCATGCGCTCCACACCCCCTTGTTTTTGATCAGATCCAGTCCCTGATACTGTTCCGATGGACCGGGATTGGTCAGCGTCAGTGAGATCGCCTTGGCGTAATCCATCATGATGCCGCCACCGATACCGATCACACCGGCAGGCAGTTCCTCGTAATCATTCAGAATCTGCTGGGTCAGCGCGTCGACCTTGCTGGTCTTGGGTTCATCTGTGGTGCCGAGCCAGATGATGAAGTCGTTTCCATTTAACGGAATGCGCTGTTCAAGTTCCTTGCCCTTAAAGACCTCATCGACGAGAAAGACAAAGAAGGAGGGGGTCTCGATACGGCGCTTCTCAATGATCGTGCCCAGCTCATTGAAGCTGCCCTTACCGAAGACGAAGTTGTTGACACTGCAAAAATTTCTGAATGTGCTCATGATCGTTGTCTATCTTATATTTAAGGCGTTGTTGATGGTCGTGATCAGGTTGTCACGCAGGGTGGTGACTTCTTCATCTGTCCAAAGCACCTTAATCTCCAGCATCAACAGGCGTTCCATGATCGCTTCCGATTGTGGCAGACGAATGTCGCTAAAATCAGGTGCGTTCTCAAGCATCGTCACTGGCATTGTGGCGGCACACTTCATCTCTTTGAGGTGATCCCAGTTGTGGATGTAGTGATAGTTGTTCTTTAGCCAGTAAGCGGTGCCGATGCCAGCGGCATCGAGCGCGGCCTTCACATGCTCGGTGGTCGCCCTGTCCTTGAGAAAAAATGACAGAAAGGTGGCTGACTCATTCGCTTCATCATCGATGCGACGGAAG
>CALZMY010000125.1 GCA_945788675.1 uncultured Gammaproteobacteria bacterium
GCGCGATCTTCACTGCTGAAAAATGGCCCGCCATAAAGTATCTGATCTGGATCGGTTCGTTTTTCAAATTGCGCGCCACTGAAGACAGTCTGCAACTTTTTGGTCAATGGTGGGTTGGACTTGATGATATCCAGATTGGCGCGACAACGGTTTAGGTCAACCTTATATTTCTTCGCTGCATGGCCGGTGAGTGTGCCAAGTGGTGCGATGATGGGGCACTTGTTGGCATGTACCGTCTTCAGTGGTAGTCGTTCGATCCCTTCTGGCAGTTCACTGGTTGGGGTGAAGATGCGTTGGTGAATATCATCTTTGCTGAGTTTATAGAGCGGTGCCGGATCGCAGCTAAGGTCAAAGACAATCACCCCATTTTTGTTGGTCGGATGGGGGGCTATCGGGACGATCACTGCAAGATTTCCCTGTTCCACCGGGTACATGCCAGAGATATGCAGTATCGGTTTCTGTTCACGCACATTGAGCAGTTTGAGGATCTTGTTCTTGTTGCGATTCTCCAGTGCGTATTCAAAGAGCTTCGGCTGCTGTTCTTTGAGCAGTTTTGCAACCGCGATGGTTGCATAAACATCAGAGAGTGCATCATGTGCCGATTCATGACTGATGCCGTTGGCAACGGTGAGTTCTTCAAGGCGTACGCTAGGTCGCCCCTCTTCGTTGGTGGGCCACTCGATCCCTTCGGGACGTAGTGCGCGGGTCATACGGACGACGTCGAGCAGGTCCCAGCGCGAACAACCGTTTTTCCATTCACGAGCATAGGGGTCCTGAAGATTACGATAAAGGCTGTAACGCGTGAACTCATCATCGAAGCGCAGGTTGTTATAACCCAGTACGCAGGTGTTGGGCTGTGAAAACTCAGCGTTGATACGGCGAATGAATTCTGCTTCCGGCAATCCTTCTGCTAACGCCTTTTGTGGTGTGATACCGGTAACGAGACACGAAGTGGGATTGGGTAAAAAATCGTTGGCCGGTTTGCAGTAAATCATCAACGGCTCATCGATGATGTTGAGTTCCATATCGGTACGTACGCCGCCAAACTGTGCCAGGCGATCGAACATCGGGTTGAGGCCGAAGGATTCGTAGTCGTACCAGTAGAAGGTGGGTTCGCTCATGGCTGGTCAATTCCGCTTATTAACGATGGACTGACTGTAACACAAAATGACGGATATTTGCTTTGGTGCGCGCGACACTTGCTGTAGGGTATTTACTCGTCTTCCATACCCATCGCCTGCATCCGATAGAGGTGTTGGTAGATTCCGGCTTTATTTAACAAAGCGGTGTGACTGCCGCGTTGGATAATTTCGCCCTGATGAAGCACCATGATCTCATCTGCCTTTTCGATGGTGGAGAGACGATGTGCTATCACCAGCAGTGTGATTTTACCGTGCAGTTTTTGCAGCGCCTGCTGGATCTTTGCCTCAGTGTGGCTATCGATGTTGGCGGTTGCTTCGTCAAGGATCAGGATCTGTGGTCGATGTACCAGCGCGCGTGCCAGCGCCAGTAGCTGTCTCTGCCCAGTGGATAAGTTGCTACCACGTTCGTCGAGCATCGTCTCATACCCCTGTGGCAGTCGTTCAACATGCGCGTGTAACCCTGCCTGTTGTGCTGCTTTAATGATGATTGCATCATCAATCGGTTTGTCATTAATCATCTGGCCTAACGTGATGTTGTCACGCACACTGCTGTTAAAGATAAACGGATCCTGTTGCACGATACCGACCGCACGGCGTAGCTCTGTTTCGCTGAATGCGTTCAGTGGTTGGTCATCGATCAAAATCGTTCCCTGTTGCGGGGTATAGAAACGCAGCAGCAGTTGTGTCAGCGTGCTTTTACCACTGCCGGTGTGACCTACGATAGCGTGAAATTTTCCAGCTGGAATGGTGAGTGAAATATCGTTAATCACCTGCTGTTTGCCATCGTAACTAAAATGGATATGGTCGAATTCAATCTTGCCCTGGGTGATATGTGCGTTGTCATCACAGCGCTCTGTTACGATTTCGGTATCAAGTAACTCGAAGACGCGTTCACCGGCAACGATCGCCTGCTGATAGAGGTTGAGGCGTTGCGTGATCTCGATTAGCGGTTCGGCAAAACGCCCAAGGTAGGCAACAAAGGCGTAGATCACGCCGATTTCGACCGGGTGGTCGAGTGACTGATAACCGAAGGTAAAGAGCAGTCCGGCGAGTACCAGTTTCTGTAGCAGATCGACAAATGGTCGCAGCAGCCACGCGTCGAGATGTGCGTTACGCCGCCGCGCCCGGTAATGGTCTTCGGTGAGGCGGGTGAAGTTGTGTCGAAAACGGTGCTGCTGTCCGCTGAGTTGTACCACCTTCATCCCCTGAATTGACTCATGCAGCCTGGCGTTGATGTCGCTGAGCAGCGCGCGTGCTTTATGGAACAGCGGGGCACTGAGGCGTTGATAGAGCCACATCACGATGGCCACCACCGGCACAAACAGCAGGCAGATGATCATCAGCTGCCAGTCGAGGATCGCCATCGCGATGATCACGCCGAGGATGCGCATCATGTTCTGAATAAAGGAGCCGACCACGTTGACATAGAGCTCCTTGATCGACTCGGTGTCGTTGGTGATGCGCGACACCATGCTGCCGGTCGGGGTGTGGTCAAAGTGGCTCAGCGGCAGGCGTATCACTTTAGCAAAGACCTGCTCGCGGATCTTCTGTACCGACGCCTGCGCAATGACGTTGAGCCGTATCGCCTGCAGGTAGTTGGTGCCGGCCGCGACCAGCATAAAAAAGAGATAGGCGACCCCGAGCCAGATGACAGGGTGCCCTCCGGGTATCGCCTCCATCTGCCAGTTGCCTGGCACCACATAGTCGTCGAGGAAGTGTTTGATCAGCAGTGGGCCGGCAACATCGGCGGCGGTGGCGATCACCAGTAGTACCAGCGCCTGATAGAGCAGTCGGCGGTCATGCAGTGCGTAACCGATCAGGCGACGAAACGGCGTGCGGCTCTTTTCGTTATTCACCATGAGCTACCGCCGCTTCGATCTGTTGATACTGGAACATCTGTGCATACCAGTCGCCGTGTTTGAGCAGTTGTGCATGGCGTCCACGCGCTTCAATGGTGCCGTGGCGCAACACCACGATCTCATCGGCATCGATCACCGCCGAGAGGCGATGGCAGACGATGATGTTGGTGCGGCCGCGGCGCTGCTGTTTGAGCTGTGCCAGGATGCGCTGCTCGGTCTTCACATCGACCGCCGACAGTGCGTCGTCGAATATCAGTATTGGTGGATCGATCAGCAGTGCGCGCGCAATCGCGATGCGCTGCTTCTGTCCGCCGGAGAGGGTGATGCCGCGCTCGCCAACCAGGGTGTCATACTGCTCGGGGAAGTTCTGGATGTCGTCATCGATGCAGGCGAGCTGCGCCGCGCGGCGTATCTCATCGAGCGACGCCTGCGGGCAGCCGAGGGCGATGTTCTCGGCGATCGTCACCGAGAAGAGGAAAGGGTCCTGCGCTACTAGCCCAAACTGTGCACGCAGGGTCTCAAGGCGATAGTCGCTGATCTCATGGTGGTCGAGCAGAATCTCGCTCGCATCGCTCTGCTGTATGCGCAGCAGTAGCTGTATCAGCGTGCTCTTACCACTGCCGGTGTGGCCGACGATACCGAAGGTGCTACCCGGTGTGACCTGAAAATCGATGTTATGTAGCGTATCGAGCTCGCTGCCGGGATAGCAGAACCGTTTGATGTGGGCGTCGATGTGGGTGCTCTCAACGCGCTCCCTGGTGCCGTCATCACGGATCTCCGCTCTGCTCTGTAGCAGTTCATCGATCCGTTTATGGGCCGCGCTGCCGCGCTCCAGCAGGTTCAGGGTCCAGCCGTAGGCGAACATCGGCCAGATTAGAAAGGTGAGGTACATGGTAAAGGTGGTCAGTTCACCGATCGTCAGCTCGCCCTGGTGGATCCAGAATGCACCACCGCCGACGGCGAGCAGGAACGAGGTGCCGACGGTGAGGAAGATCACCGGGTCATACTTCGCCTCGACCTTTGCGACCGCAAGGTTGGCAGCGCTGACATCGTCGGTGACAGCGCGATAGGCGTGTACCATCTGCGGCTGCTGGCCAAACGCCTTGATCAGCCGAATACCGCTGATGTTCTCCTGCGTTTTGTCGTTGAGCAGGCTGAACTGGCGTTGCGCCTCGCTAAAGGTGTCGTGCATCTGATGACCAAAGCGCCACATAAAGTAACCCATAAGCGGCCACGGCAGCAGTGCCAGCAGCGTCAGTTTCCAGCTCACCAGCACTACCATCAGGATCAATACGATCATGCCAGTCAGTACGCCATCGAACAGCGCGAGGATCGCTTCACCGGCGCTCATTTCGATCGCGGTGACATCGTTGGTCGCGCGTGCCATCAGGTCACCGGTGTGGTGGCGCTGAAAGAAGCCCGGCGCCATCAGGGTGAGGTGGTCGTAGATCTTACCGCGCATCAACGCCGCCAGTTGAAACGATGCGCCGTAGAGCTGCCTGCGCCACAGCACCCGCAGGCCGTAGACGACAATGCCGATGCCGAGCAGTAGCATGATCTCGTTGAGTAGCCGCTCGTAGGTCAGCGTATCGTTCGCAATCGCATCGACCACCTGCCCGGTGATCCACGGCGGCACCATCGTCAGGCACGAGATCATCAGCAACGCCGCAAAGGCGATCGCATAACGTTTCCAGTAGAGGCGGAAGAACCAGCCGAGTTTGTGGAGGATGATCATTGGGTGGTTGGGTTAATTAAAAACAACAGCGCCTTATGATAAGGCATTGGCAGCCTCATAAAAATGAATATTTGTAGGGTGGGCACATGTGCCCACCGCAATGTTATGGAGCGCTGGTGCTGTTTGAAATGTGCTTATCCCTTTTGTAAACAGATGAGTGGATGTGATTGTGGTTTATGGCCTCGTTTGGGATTGGTGGGCACATGTGCCCACCCTACTGTTTGAGTTTGAAGCGTCTGCGGATGGCGAGAATGGTTAGGGTGATGAAGGTTGTTGAGAACAGGCTCTGGAGCATGACCCAGAACAGGAAGAAGCCGTTTGATGGGACGACGAGGGATTTTGTGCCAAGGATGCCGAAGGGGTTGAAGATATAGTGACCAATCAGTGTTGTAGCTCTTGCGAATTTTGCTTCGGGATCAGTGAGGGCTTCTTGCCATCCTTGATATGTGTCGATTTTCATAGCAAGGCTTGCGCCATCGTTTCCACCGATAACGAGAAGCGAGATTAGCAGAATCCCAGTAAGCCAATTGAGTGGTCTTGTGATCGATGCTCCGTAGTCTGAAAGCATTTCATAACAAATGCTAATAAATTTGTTCAGGGGTGGGTCATTTTCGCGTTCAATAGCGAGTTCGAGTGAGTGGAACATTGATGCCGTTGTTTCATTTTCGAGGCTCATTAGATGATGGCGCATGTTGCGGTAGGGTTGGGCATTGTCGATGAAATATTTTGAGGTGTGGCGTGGGAAGAAGGTGTCTTCAAAGGCGACCGAGCTCGCGAACGGGTTGGGGGTTTTTGGAGGGCTGATTTTCATGCCGAGTATGCCTCCGCCTGCAAAATGAAGGTCTCCGCATACAGATGGCTGATTTGCATGAAAATCTCCTATGTAGGAGTCTTTAATAGTGAGTTTTATCGACGGGTGGTTATTTATATTATGAAGGTTTTTTATCCAGCAGTTCTCGATACGAAGAATGCTTGTTTTCAGGTTGGATAAATGTAATTTTTTGGCGTGAATATTTTTTAGGATGATGCAGGTTGCTATATCTGATCTAATGTTTAGTTTTGCTTTAGTTTCTTGGTTGTTTCCATCAATGATTATTGTGTGATCAATATATTCGGAGTTTTGGCTTGTTATATGTAGGTCGAAGTTTGGAGGGATTTCGTTGTCTAAAATGCTTGTTAATTCTTCAATATTTGGACGTCTTTGCTCTGTCTGTTGAAAATCAGAAATCAAGTTCGCTAAAGTTTTTGATTCTGGAGCTGTAGATATAGGTGCTTCTTTACACCATTCAACAAACTCCGAACTAGGTTCTTTAGCCGCCATAATCAATGCCCTGCTTTACCCGAAAATAATCATGAATCAAATATAACACCCAGCTGATATTATAGCTTCAAAAGTAGGGTGGGCACATGTGCCCACCACAACGCTGTGCGATCCGGATGCTGTGGTGGGTTAAACCGCATCGCTCGCAAGCGGATTATTGGGTATCATCGTGGTTTGTGGTTACGTTTGGGTGATGGTGGGCACATGTGCCCACCCTACGAAGGGGCAAAGGAATGTCCGAATATCGACGCGACTACACGCCTGGCGCGTGTTATTTCTTTACGGTTGTCACGTTTCAGCGGCGGCCAATATTCAATGATGCGATGGCGCGAAGTTGTTTGCGTGCAGCAATCGCTAAAACACGTAAACGGTATCCCTTTGTAATCAACGCCTGGGTATTGCTACCCGAGCATCTTCACTGTATCTGGACGTTGTCGGAGAATGATGCAAACCATTCGGTTCGTTGGAATCTGATAAAGACCAATTTTTCGCGTGAGATGGGTCATCTTCGATCGCCTGCGTTGCAAAATGAATCACGCCGTAAACATCGCGATGGCACTATTTGGCAGCGGCGATATTGGGAGCATTTGATTCGTGATGAGCGCGATTATCAAAGTCATGTAGATTACATTCATTACAATCCGGTGAAACATGGTCTAGTGGCGGCGGTGAATGACTGGCCTTATTCAACTTTTCATCGTTATCTGAAAGATGGGGCGTATCCTGTTGGCTGGACTGGGTGTGGTATTGATGGAGATGATGGGTTTGGCGAGTGATTGGTGGGCACTTGTGCCCACCCTACAGGGGCTTCAATGCTAGGTGGTTAAAGCTCATCCTCCGCCTCATCCAGTACAAAATTATCATCAGCGTCATCGATGTTTAGATCGTCAATCGAATTATCTGACTTGCTAATATTAGCTTTTGCCGGTGGTGTTATTTCTTCAGTCGATGCTGTACTGGTGCGTGACTGGAATTGCGAAAGGGCTTTTTTGCATGCCTTTTCAAGTGCTGGGATCTGGTTTTGTTCTGCGTCGCTGAGTTCGCGCAGTTTGGGTTCGACGAAGCTGGTTTTGTATTCCAGGATCGCGTCTCTTTTTTGATTGTATAAATAGAATGTGTCAGGTTTTCCTGTGTCGAGATCAGGGTCTCGGACCACCAGGGAACTTTTCTTGCCGGCTTCGAGATAGCCATACCAGAAAGCGTTGCTTTTCATAAGTTGTTTAAACTCCTGAGTATAAAAAACACTTGTTGGTTTATTGTCTAATAAGTCATCACCTTGAATAATTTCCGCATTTTATACACCACGTTTTTTACTTCGGCAAGAATTTTTTAGCGTGAAAATTGTTTCGAATGTAGGGGTATTACAGTGGGTGGGATTAGGGGGCATAAAAAAACCACCCGAAGGTGGTTTTGAATAGTACAACGACTATTTTTATTATTAGCATCCGATGCTCAGATTATGCCACAATGTTCGCGTAGGTCCAGTCTGATTCATGGTATAGAAGTGCAGGCCTGGTGCGTCGTTATCCAGCAGTTTGCGGCATAGTTCGGTCACCACCTCTTCACCAAAAGCAACGATCGATGCCTTATCATCGCCGTAGCCTATCAATCGTTTTTCAATCCAGCGTGGGATCTCGGCGCCACACATATCTGAGAACCGCTTTAGATTGCTGTAATTGGTGATTGGCATAATGCCGGGGATGATCGGGATCTCGACGCCAAGTTTTTCACAGTCATCGATAAAGCGATAGTACCCATCGGCATTGTAGAAGTACTGTGTGATGGCGGCGTTGGCCCCTGCTTTGGCCTTGCGGACAAAGTTTTCCATGTCCACTTGCGCGCTGGGCGCCTGTGGGTGGAACTCCGGGTAGGCAGCGACCTCAATATGGAAATGATCACCGGTCTCGCTGCGAATGAACTCGACCAGCTCGTTGGCGTAACGAAACTCACCGGTCTCGCGCATGCCGGAGGGCATATCACCGCGTAGCGCGACGATACGGTTAACGCCGATATCGATGTAACTCTTCAATAGTGCGCGGATGTTATCCTCTGTCGAACCTATGCAGGAGAGATGTGGTGCAGCACTGAGTCCTTTTTTCTGAATCTCTTTGACGGTATCAAAGGTCCCTTCCTGCGTGCTGCCGCCGGCACCAAAGGTAACCGAGAAGTAGGCCGGATTTAACGTGGCCAGCTCCGCTAACGTCGTGCGCAGGTTCTCTGCACCCTTTTCGGTCTTGGGTGGGAAGAACTCGCAGCTGAAAGATTTTTCATGTTTCATATTGAAATCAGGGTAAAGGGACAAGGGGAAAGATACAAGGCGATGTGCAGGGCGCGCATCGCACGCCCTGCATCAACCTTTTTTCCCTTTGCGCTTTTCCCTTTCCTCTGCGGTTAGTAGCGGTAGTGGTCAGGCTTGTAAGGGCCTTCGACTGGAACGCCAATGTAGTCTGCCTGCTCTTTGCTCAAGGTGGTCAGATTGACGCCGATCTTTTCCAGGTGCAGACGGGCAACCTCTTCATCCAGATGTTTCGGCAGGATGTGAACGTCGATCTCGTACTGCTCACGTCTGACGTAGAACTCGATCTGTGCCAGCACCTGATTGGTGAAGGAGTTAGACATGACGAAGCTTGGATGGCCGGTACCACAACCGAGGTTCACCAGGCGCCCTTCGGCCAGCATGATGATGCGATTGCCGCTAGGCAGCTTGATGTGGTCAACCTGTGGCTTGATGTTTTCCCACTCGTATTTACGCATGCCGTTGATGTCGATCTCATTATCGAAATGGCCGATGTTGCAGACGATTGCCTGATCTTTCATCTGCACCATATGGTCATGGGTGATGATGTCTTTGTTACCAGTGGTGGTAACAAAAATGTCACCGATTGAGGCGGCTTCTTCCATCGTGATAACGCGGAAGCCTTCCATTGCTGCCTGTAACGCGCAGATGGGGTCGATTTCGGTGATCATTACGGTTGCGCCCAGGCCTTTCAGTGACTGTGCAGAACCTTTGCCCACATCACCGTAGCCAGCAACGATGGCGATTTTACCGGCGACCATGACATCAGTCGCACGCTTGATGCCATCTACCAGCGATTCACGACAGCCGTAGAGGTTATCGAATTTTGATTTGGTGACAGAGTCGTTGACGTTCATCGCCGGGAACAGCAGTTCACCGCTTTCAACCATTTCGTAGAGGCGGTGAACACCGGTGGTGGTCTCTTCGGTGACACCCTGGATGTTGGCCGCCTGTTTGGTCCAGAACTGGCCATCTTCTTCCATGACGCGTGCCAGTACGCCGAGGACGCATTTCATCTCTTCGTTGTCGGTGGTCTCTGGGCCGGGGACGACGCCACTCTTTTCGTATTCAACACCTTTATGAACCAACAGAGTGGCATCGCCACCGTCGTCGAGGATCATGTTGGCGGTTTCACCATTGGGCCATTTGAAGGCCTGCTCGGTACACCACCAGTACTCTTCCAGGGTCTCGCCCTTCCACGCGAAGACGGGGATGCCGGTGGCAGCGATCGCAGCCGCGGCGTGATCCTGAGTGGAGAAGATGTTGCATGATACCCAGCGCACTTCGGCCCCCAGTGCTGTGAGGGTTTCGATCAGTACCGCGGTCTGGATGGTCATGTGCAGGCTGCCCATGATGCGCGCGCCCTTGAGTGGTTTTTCGGTGCCGTATTTCTCACGCAGAGACATCAGACCTGGCATTTCGGTCTCGGCGATGTTCATTTCCTTGCGGCCCCAGTCGGCCAGTGAGATATCGGCTATTTTATAATCGGTAAATTGAGACATTCGTTGTCCTCCAAATTTAACCGAGCGCCGTTGTTGCTGAAACCTCGCTCCGAGCCTGGCAGGTGCTTCCAGTATAGATCAGGGCACCTGTCGCAGCGCTCCTCGGAATGAGGGAGTATCAAATAAGTTGGTTGAATTCGTTCTGTCGGTAATTCAGGGGCTGAAGTTTAATGCAGGTTGGGGTTCGAATAAACCCCAACCTGTATCGCTTCAGCAGCTCAGCAGAGATCTGTGGTAGTGATTAGATCCCGGCGGCGGCGCGTAGTGCGTCGGCCTTGTCGGTGCGCTCCCAGGTGAAGTTGGGCTCTTCACGGCCAAAGTGACCGTAGGCCGCGGTGGGGCCGTAGATTGGACGCAGCAGGTCGAGCATGGCTATTAGCCCTTTGGGACGCAGGTCGAAGTGTTCACGTACCAGTGCGACAATCCTGTCATCCGAAATCTTGCCGGTGCCGAAGGTAACGACCGAGATCGAAGTGGGCTCGGCGACGCCGATAGCGTACGAGACCTGGATCTCGCAGCGATCTGCCAGCCCTGCGGCAACGATATTCTTCGCCACATAACGGCCTGCATACGCAGCAGAGCGATCGACCTTTGAGGGGTCTTTGCCGGAGAATGCGCCGCCGCCGTGACGCGCCATGCCACCGTAGGTGTCGACGATGATCTTGCGTCCTGTGAGGCCGCAGTCACCCACCGGACCACCAACAACAAAGCGGCCGGTGGGGTTGATGTGGTACTGGGTCTCTTTGTTGAGCCACTCGGCAGGCAGGATGGGTTTGATGATCTCGTCCATCACCGCCTCTCGCAGCGCATCGGTAGTGATGTCCGGGTTGTGCTGGGTCGAGAGGACCACCGCCTCGATGCCGACCGGCTTATGATCTTCATAGCGGAAGGTGACCTGGCTCTTGGCGTCTGGACGCAGCCACGGCAGTGTGCCGTTTTTACGCACCTCTGCCTGGCGTTTTACCAGCTTGTGAGCGTAGTGGACCGGCGCAGGCATCAATACGTCGGTCTCGTTGCTGGCGTAGCCAAACATCAGCCCTTGATCGCCAGCGCCCTGCTCGTGGTTGTCAAATTCATCGACGCCCTGCGCGATGTCCGGGGACTGTTTGTCGATTGAGGTGATAACAGCGCAGGACTCCCAGTCGAATCCCATCTCTGAGCTGTTGTAGCCGATCTCTTTGACGGTCTTACGCACAACATCCTGCATATCGACCCAGGCTGAGGTGGTGATTTCGCCGGAGAGGATCACCATACCGGTATTGACCATCGTCTCGCAGGCGACGCGTGCGGTTGGATCCTGCTCAAAAATGGCGTCAAGCACTGCGTCGGAGATTTGATCAGCAACCTTATCGGGGTGGCCTTCAGAAACAGATTCGGAAGTGAAGAGATGTGATGTTGTCATGCCGTCCTCTAACTTAGGGAAATGTTGTGCAGCTTGCGTCTGCTCGTGAGCGTTGTCAGTCCGCAAAAATTATCGTTTGAATTAATTAAAGCCACGCGATTGTAGCGACTTGCTGGCGATATGTCATTAGCCGGGGACCACATTTACTTTTGATGGGAGGGTGTTTGGTTGGTGGTGAGCAACGTATAATGGTATTTTTATTGCGTTGAAATGTCCGATATATGGTGAAGGAGAGGATTTATTATGGTCAGTCTTGAGACGCCGTTGTGTGATTTTGGTAAGCCTGCGATCGATTTTGAGCTGCCGGGAGTTGATGGTAAGCGCTGGACGCTGGCCGATTGCAAGGGGGAAAATGGTCTGCTGGTGATGTTTATCTGCAATCACTGCCCCTATGTGAAGGCGATCCGCGAGCGGATTGTGCGTGATGCACGTGAATTGCAGAACGTCGGTGTGAATTTTGTGGCGATTATGTCCAATGATCCATCTGACTATCCTGAGGACTCCTTTGAAAATATGCAAAAGGTGGCCGCAGAGTTTGATTTTCCTTTTCCTTATCTGCTGGATGAGACTCAGGCGGTGGCAAAGGCCTATGGGGCGATCTGCACGCCGGACTTTTTTGGTTACAACGGTGCGTTGAAGCTGCAATATCGGGGACGACTCGATGCCAGTCGTAAGGAGGCGGCGCCGCAGGATGCTCGGCGTGAACTGTTTGAGGCGATGACGCAGGTGGCGGAGAGCGGTGAAGGGCCGCGTGAGCAGATTCCGAGCATTGGGTGTTCTATAAAGTGGATTTCCTCGGAATAAATATGGCTTTTTGATCATTATTTCTCTCTGTAGCGTGAGATAATGATCAAAAGCAGGCGAGGCAGCGCTTTGTCTGATGTGGTATCTCTTTGTTATTACATTGTTTTTTATTTCCTCGTTGATTGGCTATTGCCGAACAGGCGCTGGTAAGCGAAAATAGCCGGTTCTTGTCGATGGTAGTATGCGGCGAAACTAAGTGATTGTGTCGGTTGATATTTGACTTTGCTTATCTCGGGGAGAGTCGTTCTCTGTTTTATACGGGGCGGTCCGCAGAGGGCTAAGAAACCAGGATCGAAATAAGGGCTGAGCTGCATATCCTTACGGTCGTGTTAGGTAATGGGCTGATATGGAATGGAGCGTTGAGTGTTGCCAGGGTATGCGGATGAGGCAAAAGATGTGGTGCCGACCTTTCCCTGACATTGT
Source organism: uncultured Gammaproteobacteria bacterium (assembly GCA_945788675.1). GTDB lineage: Bacteria > Pseudomonadota > Gammaproteobacteria > SZUA-140 > SZUA-140 > SZUA-76. The sequence continues at coordinate 12,485 of CALZMY010000125.1, forward strand.
CTCGCCTTGATTTTCACTAACCGACTGAAATCGATGGTTATTTTAGATGTAATTACAAGCCGAAGTGCCTGTTGAATAGCGGCGCTATCATTTATATTGCGGAGTGAAGTGTGCTGGATAGTGTTCTGCACCACACGTGCTGACCCAGTTACTGGTCGCACTGTACCTGTTGAAGGACGCAAAGGACTTAAGAATTTTACTGGGCATTGATGGTTGAAAACGGTCATCGGTACTGTAACAGATTTTATTTTTGATATAGATAGGAGAAAGCAATGCCATCTCGTAGAGATTTAGCAAATGCCATTCGTGCGTTGAGCATGGATGCAGTACAAAAAGCCAATTCTGGTCATCCAGGGGCGCCGATGGGGATGGCGGACATCGCTGAGGTGCTGTGGAACGACAACCTGAACCACAACCCGGCCAACCCTGACTGGAGCAACCGTGACCGCTTTGTTTTGTCGAATGGTCACGGCTCGATGTTGATCTATTCTCTGCTGCACCTGACGGGCTACGATCTTGCCATTGATGATCTGAAACAGTTTCGTCAGCTTCATTCCAGGACCCCAGGCCACCCTGAGTATGGCTACGCGCCAGGTGTTGAGACCACCACCGGCCCGCTGGGGCAGGGGATCACCAATGGTGTTGGGATGGCGATTGCCGAAAAGGCACTGGCCGCACAGTTCAATCAGAAAGGTCACACCATCGTTGATCACCACACCTATGTATTCCTCGGCGACGGCTGTCTGATGGAAGGTATCTCTCATGAGGCGTGTTCACTGGCCGGCACGCTGGGGCTGGGCAAACTGATCGCATTCTGGGATGACAACGGCATCTCTATCGATGGGCACGTAGAAGGATGGTTCCTGGACGATACACCAAAACGTTTCGAGTCTTACGGCTGGCATGTGATTGCTGATGTCGATGGGCACGATCATGAAGCACTGACAAAAGCGATCGATACCGCGAAGGCAATGACCGATAAGCCAACCATGATCTGTTGTAAAACAACGATCGGCTTTGGTTCGCCCAATAAGGCGGGTAGCCACGCCTGTCACGGTGCAGCATTAGGTCAGGACGAAATTAATCTGACTAAAGCAGCATTGGGTTGGGATCATGGTGCGTTTGAAGTGCCTGCTGATGTCTATGCCGGTTGGGATGCAAAAGAGAAAGGTGCTGCAGCAGAAGCCGCGTGGAACGATAAGTTCGCTGCGTACAAAACTGAATATCCAGCACTGGCGGCCGAATACGAGCGTCGTGTGGCGGGTGATCTGCCGGCTGACTGGGCAGCTAAATCTGCCGAATATATCGCCAGCGTTAATGCTGCTGCGGCAAGCCCTGCAACCCGTAAAGCGTCTCTGGATTCGATCGAAGCCTACTCGCTCATGTTGCCTGAGCTGTTTGGTGGTTCCGCTGATCTGGGTTGTTCAAACCTGACGGAATGGTCTGGTTACAAGCCGATGGATAACAACGAAGTGCCTAACTATGTTCGCTACGGTGTGCGTGAGTTCGGTATGTCTGCGATCATGAACGGTATTGCGTTGCACGGTGGCCTGATCCCATTCGGTGCAACCTTCCTGATGTTTTCTGAATACGCGCGTAATGCACTGCGCATGGCGGCTTTGATGAAGATCCGCAGCATCTTTGTGTTTACTCACGATTCGATTGGCCTGGGTGAAGATGGTCCGACTCATCAGCCTGTCGAACAGATTCCTACCTTGCGTATGATTCCAAACATGGCCGTATGGCGTCCCTGTGATGCGGTGGAGGCATCCGTTTCATGGGCGCAGGCAGTTGAGCGTAAAGAAGGGCCTTCTACCTTGATATTTTCTCGTCAGGGTCTGGACCACCAGACACGCAGTGATGCGCAAATTGCTGATATCACTAAGGGTGGTTACATCCTGAAGGATTGTGACGGTAAGCCTGATGCGGTCATTATCGCGACCGGTTCTGAAGTAGCCCTGGCAATGGGTGCCGCAGAGGCGATGTCCGGTAAGAAAATCCGCGTCGTTTCGATGCCTTCAACCACTGTGTTTGATGCACAGGATGAGGCATATCGTTCATCAGTGCTGAGCAAAGGCACACCTACGGTTGCGGTTGAAGCAGCGGTGACTGGTGGCTGGTACAAGTACGCGGATGCTGTTGTCGGTATCGATCACTTCGGTGAGTCTGCGCCTGCTCCCGAGCTGTTCAAAGAATTCGGCTTTACTGTAGAGAATGTTGTCGCAGCCGTTGAAGGCGTTCTCTAACTAACAATAATTAATTGTCCGCCTGTGCCCATTTTATTTTTATGAGGCATAGGCGGTGAAAGACTTTTATTTACCTTTAGGAGTAAAACTATAATGGCAATTAAAATCGGTATTAACGGCTTTGGTCGTATTGGTCGTATGGCCTTCCGTGCAGTAGCACAGGAATTTGATGACATGGAGATCGTTGCGATCAATGACCTGCTGGATGCAGACTACCTGGCCTATATGCTGAAGTATGACTCAGTACACGGTCGTTTCGACGGTGAGGTTTCTGTTGATAACGGTGCGTTGATCGTTAACGGAAAGAAGATCCGTCTGACTGCTGAGCGTAATCCTGCTGATCTGAAATGGGGAGATGTTGATGTCGATATCGTTCTTGAATGTACCGGCTTCTTCCTGACAGAAGAGAGCTGTCAGGCGCACATCGATGCGGGTGCCAAAAAGGTTGTTCAGTCCGCGCCTTCGAAAGATGCAACGCCAATGTTTGTCTACGGTGTTAACCACGAGACCTATGCAGGCCAAAATATCGTATCTGCTGCGTCCTGTACCACTAACTGCCTGGCTCCTGTTGCTAAAGTCCTGAATGATAAATTTGGCATCAAGCGTGGTTTGATGACGACGGTTCATGCCGCTACCGCGACACAGAAGACTGTCGACGGCCCTTCCCAGAAAGACTGGCGCGGTGGCCGTGGTATCCTGGAAAATATCATTCCTTCTTCCACCGGTGCAGCCAAGGCGGTTGGTGTTGTGTTGCCTGAACTGAATGGCAAACTGACCGGTATGGCTTTCCGCATACCAACTTCTGATGTCTCTGTGGTTGATCTGACAGTTGAACTGAACAGCGATGCTTCATACGACGATATCTGTGCGGCAATGAAGGATGCCTCTGAGAACGGTGCGATGAGCGAAACGCTGGGTTACACCGAAGATAAGGTGGTTTCAACCGATTTCCGTGGTGTCGGTTTCTCATCAATCTTCGATGCTGGCGCCGGTATCGCGCTGGATGGAACGTTCGTGAAAGTGGTTTCCTGGTATGACAACGAATACGGTTATACCTGTAACATGATGCGTTTTGTCCGTCACGTAGCTAAGTAAAGGAAAAGGGAAAAGGGGAGAGGGGAAAGGGATCAAAATGACGGACAAAGCCCGTCACTGTTCCCTTTACTCTTTTATCTTTACCCTTTCCCCTGCATTTTAGAGAAATTTGTTGAGAGATTACGACTCTCACCAAATTTTTTAAAACATCAGGAGATATTTCATGTCTGTCATCAAAATGGCTGATCTCGACTTAGCGGGTAAGCGAGTTCTCATTCGTCAGGATTTGAATGTACCGCTTAAAAACGGTGCAGTATCAGACGACACACGCATTCGTGCCTCATTGCCAACCGTGAAAATGGCACTAGACGCGGGTGCCAGAGTAATGATCATGTCTCATCTGGGGCGTCCAACCGAGGGTGAATATGCCGATGAGTATTCATTGGCCCCTGTTGCCGCATACATGGGTGAGCTATTAGGTAAAGACGTTAATCTGGTTCAGGACTATCTGGGTGGTGTTGAACTGGCAGGCGGTGACGTTGCGATCCTCGAAAACGTTCGTTTTAACGCCGGTGAAAAGAAAAATGAAGATGCACTAGCAAAACAATACGCAGCACTGTGCGATGTGTTTGTGATGGATGCGTTTGGTACCGCACACCGTGCACAGGCATCAACTCACGGCGTGGCAAAATTTGCCCCGACCGCATGTGCAGGGCCGCTGTTGGCAGGTGAACTGGAAGCGTTAGGTAAGGCACTGGATAATCCTGCGCGTCCGATGGTGGCAATCGTGGGTGGTTCTAAAGTTTCAACCAAGCTGACTGTGCTGGAATCGCTTTCCAAGATTGTTGATCAGCTGATTGTTGGCGGTGGTATTGCTAATACCTTTATCGCAGCGGCTGGACACAATGTGGGTAAGTCACTATATGAAAATGATCTGATCGATACCGCAAAGAAACTAACTGCAGATGCACAGGCACGTGGTGGTGACATCCCTGTGCCAAGCGATGTTGTTTGTGCTAAGGAGTTTGCAGAGACGGCTGCTGCTGAACTGAAGAGTACTGCTGATGTGGCTGATGACGACATGATCTTTGACATCGGGCCGGAGAGTGCCAAAGAGCTGGCCGCCATTCTGAAGAATGCCGGCACCATTGTATGGAATGGGCCTGTTGGTGTGTTTGAGTTTGATCAGTTTGGAGAAGGTACCAAAGCGATTTCGAAAGCGATTGCGGAGAGTCCTGCATTCTCAATCGCAGGCGGTGGCGACACCCTGGCGGCAGTATCAAAATATGATATTGCTGATAAGGTTTCATATATTTCGACCGGTGGCGGTGCTTTCCTTGAGTTCCTGGAGGGCAAGAAGCTGCCAGCCGTAGAGATTCTGGAAGAACGCGCCAAGTAATTGTCAGAAGAATAGCTGGGGATCACTTGATCCCCATTTTTATTTAACATTTAGGAGAGGATAAGTTGCGCAGAACAAAGATTGTCGCAACTCTAGGGCCCGCAACTGACGACCCTAAAGTTTTAGAATCGCTGGTAGTGGCTGGTGTTGATGTTGTGCGTTTGAATTTTTCACACGGTTCTTTTGAAGAACAAAAGTGGCGTGCGGATAATATTAGAACGTTTGCTGAGAAGCATGGTAAAGCGATTGGTGTTCTGGTCGATTTGCAGGGGCCAAAGATCCGTACCTGTAAGTTTAAAGAAGGCAAAGTCAACCTGATAGAAGGTGATGGTTTCATTCTTGATGCTGAGCTGGGTGATGAGGAAGGAACGAATGAGCGTGTAGGCATTACCTACAAAAATCTTCCAGGTGATGTTAAACCCGGCAATGTGTTACTGCTGGATGATGGCCGCATGATCCTGAAAGTGACTGACGTTAAAGGTCAGGAGGTGCATACCACGGTGATGCATACTGGCCCATTATCGAATAATAAAGGGATCAACCTTCAGGGTGGCGGTCTTTCTGCGCCGGCGTTAACGGATAAAGATAAGCGCGATATCTTATCTGCGGCAAAAATTGAAGCAGACTTTGTTGCTGTTTCTTTTCCTCGCTCTGCCAGTGATGTGAATGAATGTCGTCAGCTGCTGCGTGAGGCGGGTGGTCACGGTGCTATTGTTTCCAAGATTGAGCGCGCAGATGCGCTGGATGTGATCGAAGAAATTATCGAAGCTTCTGAAGTGATTATGGTGGCTCGTGGTGATCTGGGGGTTGAAGTGGGTGATGCAGAATTGCCGGCGATTCAGAAAGACCTGATTAAGCGTGCGCGTGCGATGGATCGCGTTGTTATCACAGCCACACAGATGATGGAGTCGATGATCGAAAATCCGATTCCAACACGAGCTGAAGTTTTTGATGTTGCCAATGCAGTGCTAGATGGTACGGATGCCGTGATGTTGTCAGGTGAGACGGCAGCAGGGAAGTACCCGGCTAAAGTAGTTGAGTCAATGGGGCGCATCTGTGAAGAGGCTGAAAAACAGCGTAGCAGTCGTGTTTCTGATCACCGTGTTGATCTGACCTTTGGTCGAATTGATGAGGCAGTTGCGATGGCGACCATGTATACCGCTAACCATTTGAAAGTGGATGGCATTGCTGCCTTGACTGAGTCCGGCTCTACGCCGTTATGGATGTCACGTATTAGTTCGGGTTTACCAATTTATGCATTGACGCGCAGCGAGAGGACAAAGCGTCGTATGACGATGTATCGTGGTGTTTATCCGATGAGTATTGATATTGATGATATTAAGCAATATCAGCTCAGTGCGCTTGCGCAAAAAGTATTATTAGAACGCGGTGTCGTAAATAAAGATGACCTGATTATTATCACTAAAGGTGACAAGGTCGGTGTTGATGGTGGCACAAACTCGATGAAAATTGTTCGTATCGGGGCTTGATCATTCAGTTCTATCCGATATATAACGTGTTATAAATTTTTTAAACATAATTTACTTAAACTTATAGGAGAAACAGAAAATGGCCCTGATTTCACTACGCCAATTACTGGATCATGCTGCTGAAAACAGCTACGGCATGCCCGCATTCAATGTCAATAACATGGAGCAGGTTCACGCGATTATGCAGGCAGCTGATGCTGTTGATTCGCCTGTTATCATGCAGGGTTCTGCAGGCGCGCGTTCTTATGCGGGCGAACCTTTTCTACGTCATCTGATCTCTGCTGCGGTTGAGCAGTATCCCCACATTCCTGTTGTGATGCACCAGGATCACGGTTCTGAGCCTGCAGTATGTCTGCGTTCTATTCAGTCTGGCTTTTCATCGGTGATGATGGACGGTTCTTTAATGCCTGATATGAAAACCCCATCATCTTACGAATACAATGTTGATGTAACACGTAAAGTGGTTGATATGGCGCATGCCGGTGGTGTCTCTGTTGAAGGTGAGCTGGGTTGTCTCGGTTCTCTGGAAACAGGCATGATGGGTGAAGAAGATGGTCATGGTGCAGAAGGTGCGCTGGATATGGACCAACTGTTGACCAAAGCAGATGAAGCCAAAGATTTCGTTGAGAAGACCAATGTTGATGCTTTAGCGATTGCGATCGGCACTTCGCATGGCGCCTATAAGTTTACCAAGCCACCAACAGGTGCGGTACTACGTATCGACCGCATCAAAGAGATTCATGCAGTGTTACCTAATACACATTTGGTGATGCATGGCTCTTCATCTGTGCCGCAGGATTGGTTAGAGATTATCAATAACTATGGTGGTGACATGGGGCAGACCTATGGTGTGCCAGTTGAAGAGATTGTTGAAGGGATCAAGTCTGGTGTGCGTAAGGTCAATATCGATACTGATTTGCGTATGGCCTCTACCGGTGCAGTGCGTAAGTTCCTGGCCGAAAATACCTCAAACTTCGACCCACGTAAATTCCTGAAGGAATCTACCAAGGCGATGTCTGAAATATGTAAGGCGCGTTACGAGTCATTTGGCTGTGCTGGCCAGGCTTCAAAGATCAAGGCCAAGTCTCTGGAGCAGATGATCGATTACTATAAATAAGATCGATCTGGCGTAA
>CALZMY010000126.1 GCA_945788675.1 uncultured Gammaproteobacteria bacterium
GAACAAGGTTGTGCGAAAACGCTGCGGACGCAGGGCGGTCGGGGCAAAAGGAATTAGTTGTCGCGTAAGTGAGTGAATTATTGGCATGGACGCCAAATAATTTTTAGCGAAGTAGCGACACAATCGGCTCATCTATTAGTAGGTCTTTATAAGGGATTTATATTAATCTAAGCGTTTGATATTTCTGGGTAAATGGGTGGGTTTTTTGTTGGAAATCTTTGGTGATATCTCACAACATTTTTGTGACGTCATTACATGTAATCTCACTATAACTTCAGTATGATTAAAACAGTTGAACGGTCAACATAATCAGGTATATGGTGATAGCAAGTCTATGATGAGTAAGTGTACGAGTAATATGCAGTGAGGCATAGCTTGTATTTTGGTGAGTCGCTAGGTGCAGCTGTCCTGCTCTTATGGCTAAAGTTGGAGAGTCGTGAATGAAAGAGGATATAGCAAAAGTACGCCTCAGTTACGGACGAGCCATTGCAAAGCGCGGCTTTCTTGAGCGCTTTTATAATGTTTTTCTGTCGAGCGATCCTGGCATAGCGAAAAAATTTGCCAATACCGATCTGGACAAACAGCAAGAGCTGCTCGCGATGTCGGTAAACATGGTAATCCTGTTTCCACAGGAGAACAAGATTGCGAAAAATGCAGTAAACAGGATTCGAACCTCTCATGGTTCATCTGTGCTGGCGATTGAGCCGCGCTTTTTTGATTTGTGGCGAGAGAGTCTTATTCTGTCGGTTTCGGAGCATGATCCAGAATTCGATGATGATCTCGGTGCCGCCTGGCAAAAGGTGTTGCAAGTAGCGATCGACTATATTGTGGCAGGGTACTAGGTAATAGTAATAGCTGCACGCTTTCCTTTCGTTATTCATCTATTCATCATTCGCTTCGTTATTAGGGTGAATGTCGCGACTCTTCTTGTTAGATATTAAGTTCGTATTTTTTGTTTGGGCAAGCTATGGTTATGCCCTCTGTTTTTTATTGGGGTAAATAATGGCGGTAATCTGGTATCCGGGGCATATGCATAAGGCTCAAAAACAGATCAAGGAGGTGATGCCTCAGGTAGATCTGGTGATTGAGGTGATGGATGCCCGTATTCCTTTCAGTAGTGAAAATCCGGTGGTGAAAGCGCTGCGTGGGCCTCGTCCATGCTTGAAAGTGTTGAATAAATCTGATCTGGCGGATCCTGCGGTGACGGCGCAGTGGCTGAATTATTTCTCGCAACAGGATGGTGTCAGGGCGATTGCATTGACTACAACCCGTAAAGGAGAGTCGCGCAAGATTTTGAGCTTGTGTCGTGAAATGGTGCCGTTGAGAGCGCAGCGTGGCGAGCCTGTTCGCACGATGATTATGGGGATCCCTAATGTGGGTAAATCTACGTTGATCAATGCATTGGCCGGCAGAGCGATTGCTAAAGTGGGGAATGAACCCGCGGTGACGAAGCAGCAGCAGCGTATTAGTCTTGGCAATGGCATTGTATTATCGGATACCCCCGGGATTTTATGGCCGCGCATGGAAGATGAAAATAGCGGTTACCGACTGGCAGTGACTGGTGCGATTAAAAATGCTGCGATTTCATTTGAAGAGGTGGCGCTCTATGCCGCAGACTTTTTTCTACTGCACTATCCGCAGGCATTAATGGAACGTTATAAGTTGAGTGAGCTGCCTGTTGGGGCGATGGAGTTGCTGGAGGCGATTGGGCGTAAGCGGGGCTGTCTGCGTCCCGGCGGTGTTATGGATCTTCACAAGGTTTCGGAGATACTGCTCAATGAATTCAGGGCTGGCAAACTGGGCGGTATCTCGCTTGAGACTCCAGCCATATTTGAAACGTCAGACGAAGATTGCTGCGAGCCTGTGGCTGACGATTAGTTTAGCCGTTGTCTTTGCTCGGATGCAGTATAGCGTTCCTGTGGGGATATAGTGCTCACCAGGTCAAGGTTTAGATTTAGCTCTAGTACATCATGCATCTCATCTTTGAATAGCAGGAATGCTTTGTGGTCTCTTTTGGCGCGATACATTGCGATGTCAGCGCACTTTATCAGGGTGCTGCTATCGCAACCATGGTGTGGGTACATAGAGATGCCAATACTCATGCTAATGGTTAATGATCTATTTTCGATAATGAATGGCTTGTGAATCGCATTAGTGAGTCGTTCGGCCAGTCCATGAGCCTGATTGTGACTGGTTTGGGGGAGGATAATGGCAAATTCATCACCACCAAAACGCGCCAGTGTATCAGACTCGCGTAGCAGGCCTTTTAGTCGTTGTGAGGTTTGCAACAAGAGTGTATCTCCTGCCTGATGGCCGAGAGTATCATTGACCTCTTTAAACTCATTGAGGTCTATGATCATGAGTGCAATCTCTTTTTTCTCACGTTTTGCCAGTGTGAGGGCGTGAGCGATACGCTCATAAAAGAGTGTTCGGTTAGGGAGTGTTGTCAGCGGATCATGCAGAGCGCGGTGACGCTCACTTTTAGCAATTTCATTGAAGCGATTAATGCTATTCAGGCTGAGGCGACTCACCATCGATACGAACCAGCCGCCACCCAGAAAGATCATCCCGACGACAAATTCAATATAGGCGATTTCGTTAGTGATAAGGTAGTAGCCGAATATGGCGTAACCACATAGA